>CANPXC010000102.1 GCA_947585605.1 Candidatus Gastranaerophilales bacterium
AATTGTTAACGGTTGAGTCAAGTCCTCCGCCTTCTTCACCATTGTTTGCGGTGATTTTACCCATGCTTCCTGAGTTATTAACAGTTGCACCGTCACTTAATTCGGTGCTTCCCAAGCTTGCATCTTTGCTGTTATTTACAACGCCGCCTTTTGATTTTATACCGTTAGTAAATTGACCTTCGTTATTTACGGTAGCGTTTTCATTTTCTACTTGTTGATATATTTTCCCTTTGTTATTAAATGTGCTTCCGCTTTTATTTGTAACTTTTTTTTCAATTTTGCCTTCGTTATTGAAAACGGCTCCGTTTTGGTTTGTAAAATCACTTTTTAAAGTACCGTTTTTTTCATTATTAAAAGTTGCATTATCGTTTGTTACTTCTTTTTCAACGGTACCTTCGTTGGTAAAATTACCACCGTTTTTGTTTTCGACCTTTTTCTTCATATCCTTTTTATTGGTTGCATTGCCGCCATCATTTGAAAAGTTGCCGTCAAACGTACCTTCATTTAAAAATGTACCGCTGTTTGAAAAATCATAATTGCCATCGTCATTTTCACTTTTATATGTTCCCTTGTTTGTAAAGGTGCCGGAACTTGAAACTTGACCCTTGGTTTTATTTGTAAATGCAGCGTCTTTACCTATTTCAATCTCTCCTTCAGAGTCTATATTACCTTCGTTTGTAATATTTTGCTCTCTGCCTGTAATTGTAATTTTACCGTTTTTTTTGTTTTTAAGTGTTCCTTTATTTGTAAAGCCACCGTTAAAAGTACCTGCGTTCGTAAAGTCACCGCTATTTTCCAAACTTGCACTGCTGCTTGTATTATCAAACGTTCCTTCATTAATTAATGAACCGTTCTCTTCAACAGTAATTTTACCTTCGTTGGCAAATTCGCCGTTGCTGTTTTCTATCTTATCGTTTTCACCTACGGTAACATTTCCTTTATTGGTAAATTTACCGCCGCCCGAGTTAAAGATTGAACCTTTAAATTTACCTTTTTTTGCGACACCTCCGTTTGAGTCATAAGTCAAATCCCCTGTATTCAGGTTTTTTATAGTACCTTCAACATCTCCTGAAGTAGTATAGGTTTCAGCCCCTGTCCCATTGTACTCTTTATCGATTGACGACGCTGCCATGCTGACTTGAAATGATATACATAATAACAATACAGCTATCAGAATTTTTCTTTTTTTCATACTAAACCTCTCCATACTTGTAATTTCTGTTATGAATTTATATTATTACAAGTTTTATAAAATATCAAGTATCTGATACTTATACTAAAAAATAGCAGAGTGTGTTGTTAAAGTTATTTTAATATCCTCATAAAATATATGAGAGGTTATGGTATGACTAATGACAACACTTTTGGCAAAAAACTAAAACAAATAAGAAAAGCCAGGGGCTTAACCCAAGAACAATTGGCAGAACTTGCAGGGGTGCATGAAAAACATATTTCAAAACTTGAATTGGGTACTTATAAGCCCAGTTTTGCTACATTAAGTAAGGTTTTATCGGCTCTTGATTTGGAAGTTGATAAAGTGGGATTAAATTTAAAAAAAGTATCAGCAAACGACAACCCTTTTTATATAAAATCTATGCAAATATTGAATGAAGCAACCGATGATGAACTGGAATTCTATTACGGGATTTTAAAACAAGCTCAAAAGGGAGCCGAAATTTTTGGAAATAATTAATAAATTTTTAATCTAGTGTCGCACTATACCACCGACTCCTCGTCGCTGTACGAGTGCTTACCTTTTCAATATGCCACTCTCAAAATTTTACTCTCACCACTTCGTGGCTTATCGTAAAATTTTGTTCGGACATTTTTTAATTAATCGAATTTAATATTTCTGTTAAAAGATTTTGAAAGTTTTCTTTTACTTTATTCGCAGTGTCTATTACTTCCTGATGATTTAACGGTGTATCTGCGACTCCTGCGGCATAATTAGTAATACAGCTTATACCTAAAACCTTCATTCCGCAGTAATTTGCGACAATTGCTTCCGGAACCGTCGACATACCAACGGCATTTGCTCCGACTAATCTATACATATTTATTTCCGCGGGTGTTTCATAACTCGGCCCCGTTGTTGCCGCATATACACCCTGATGATAATTTATTCCCAGCTTTTCTGCGGATTTCATTGCTGTCTGGATTAAATCTTTATTGTATATTTCGCTCATATCGGGGAAACGTGTTCCTAAAGTTTCATCATTAGAACCTATTAAAGGATTTGTTCCCATAAAATTAATATGGTCAGTAATAAACATTATTTCTCCGGGAGTATAATTTTTACTTACCGCACCCGCAGCATTTGTTATGATTAGCGTTTTTACTCCGAGTTTTTTCATTACCTTAACCGGAAATGTTACGGTTTGCATTGAATAACCTTCATAGAAATGGTATCTGCCTTGCATCATAACAACTTTTTTTCCGAAAATTTCCGCAAACACCAATTGCCCTTTATGTCCTTGAATGTTTGAGGATTTAAATCCTTCTATTTCATTGTATGGAAGTACAATTGAATTAAATTTATCGGCAAAATCACCTAATCCAGAACCTAATATTATCCCTATTTCAGGCGTAAAATCGCCAATATTATTAATTATGTATTCTACGGTAGCTTTCATTTTATAACCCCATTGATATGAATGCAAAAAATGCAAAAGTTAATACACCTATTATTATGCAGTAATATCCGAAAAATGCAAGTGAATATTTCCCTAAAAACTTTAAGAAGTATTTAATACAAAGATAACCTACTATAGCAGATGTTAATGTTCCTGAAATGATTGCGCTCCAATTATATTGGGCTAATTCACTTAAATTTAACTTTATTAACGGATACATCATGGAAGCACCCAGAATAATTGGAATACTTAATAAAAATGAATATCTTGCGGCGCTTACTCTGTCTTTTTTGCAGAAAAGCCCCGAAGCAATTGTAAGCCCCGAACGTGAAAACCCCGGAAGTGCCGCTATACCTTGCGCAATTGCCATTATGATTGAAGTCTTTATATCAATATTATTTGATTTTTCGCTTATTTTTTTTGAATATATTTCACTGCCTAAGAGCAAACCTCCTGTTATTACCAGTAAAATACCTACACTGCAAGGTCTGAATACCAAATCTTCCGCCAAAGTGTGCAGAGGAAATGCAATAAGTACTGTAAATACAGTGCCTATTAATATATATAATCCCGTCTTTGCATTAGTTTCACTATAGTTTTTTGTTTTTATTCCGTTTAATAATGCTTTTAGAATTTCCGTTATATCTTTTCGGAAATATATTAATACGGCTATTAATGTGCCTAAATGCAGCATTATATCAAGGAATATTTCTTGTGAAGTTTGCTCTGCGGGATTTCCGTCAACAAAAACTTTATATAAATTTGAACAAATAACAAGATGAGCGCTGCTTGATATAGGTAAAAATTCGCTTAATCCTTGTACTATCCCCATTATAACCGCTTGAATTATACCCATTAATTTTCCTCAAAATAACTTGCGCATGCCCGTTCCGTTTCCCAAACAGATACTTTATATGTTTGCGGAATTTGTTCTTTTAATTTTTTATATATAAATCTTGATATAATTTCGCTTGAAGGACTTATTTCTTTAAATTCTTCTAACGTATTTATATCTTTGTGGTCAAGTAAATCTAAAATAGAGTTTAAATATTTTTTTAAAATTTTAAAATCTATTAAAAGATTTGATTTATCAAGCTCACAGCCTCTGAAATAAGCTTCGACCTTCCAATTATGTCCGTGTTGATTTTCGCACTCCCCGTTATAATTTAACAGATGATGTGCTGCAGAAAATGAACTTTCAACTTTTAACTCGTGCATTTTATCACCTATAACAGACTTTCAAGCTTATGTATAGTTTCAAGGTGAGCTTGGGCAAATTCTTTACCTCTCGCTTCAATAGCAAGTTTAAGAATTAACGGAAGATTTAAAGCTGTTCCTTCTTTTAAATTGCTGCAGTAGACTTCTTCGTAGTTATTTGGTATTCTTAATGACCAGTTTTGATCGCCTGATGTACCCGGGCGGTTATATACATCATAAAGACCTAAAAAATCGGTAAAGAATATTTGTATATTTTCCGCTTTGCAAGCAAACAGCTCTACAAATTTTGTTTGAGTCAAGAATGGAGCGTCTTTAGAAATTCTGACGGCAATTTGTTCTCTTTCTTCCGCACTTGCGTCCGGGTATAAATCTTCCGCCAGATTTTTACCGTTTAAATATCCAGCTTCCGTATTTACCGTTTGGTCTGCCCACATTCTTATAGGTTCATTATCATGAGTTCCAACCATTGCCCAGCTTCTCGGCGTGATATTTTTACACCTGTAAGGATGTTCCGGCTTTTCCGGTACTACAAATTGAATTAATTTCATTCCTTGCAGGTCATATTTCTTCATAACACTGACAACGGGATATGTTAAAGTGCCTAAATCTTCGCAAACTATTGAGTCTTTATCTAAGCCGACTTCCTGCGCCGCGCCGATAACAATTTTTTCAACAAGCGCACCATAGCGTCTGACTTGCTCATCTGTCAATTTTAATATTCTTTCTTCTTTATCAGCTTCAACTTCATTGTTTAAATCATCTGTAGTCGCTATTGCATAACGGGATAAAACAGGATGTTCTGGTGAAGAATATAACCTGCCTGCGCCTTCTTCTATTTTTGGTTTTTTACCCGACACATAAACCCAAGGGTCAATTAAACCTACCATGTGGTCAATTCGAACTCCGCCGGGATTTTCTTTGAACATCTTTTTATAGAGTTCTTTCATTAGAATTCCGCCTTCGCCTAACGAACCGTCAGGATTGAATAATTTTTCCGGGTCCATAACCGGGAAACCCCACATTTGCCCGTCTTCCGAAAAATAATCAGGCGGACATCCCAAACACCAGCCTTTTAGAAAATATGCTTGATATGCCCAGTTATCACGGTCTGAAAAAGCTACTTGTCTGTCTGCTATCATTTTTATGCCTTTTGTTTGAGCATATTCTCTTGATTTATCATTTTGTACGGATATTACAAACTGGCAGAATGAGTAATATTCTATAACATCGGAATATTTTTCTTTTATTTCATTTATTCTTTGCGCATATTGCGTTTTCTGCTCATCATTTTGCGGATTTAAAAGATTTTTATCCGTTTCGCTGTTCCACATAGGCCAGTAATCATTGTTGTGTTCGACAGTTAATGCTTCGTATAAAGAATCTTTTTCAAGCCAAAATTTATTTGCATTTTTATATTCTTCAAATTTTTGTTTTAATTCGCAGCCGCAGTTTTTAAAATTATTCCAAGCTTCTTTTAATGCTTCCTCTTGTGCGTTAAATATGTAGGAATACGCCGTTTTATTTGTATTTTTGTTTGGATTATTTTCCGTAATTCTATGATATGTTTCTGATGAAAGTATATTGCACCATTCATCTTTTGTTAACTGCTCTAAATCAATAAATAAAGGATTATTTGAAAAAATTGTTCCGGTATACGGTGAAGCGTCAATGGATTTTGTTTTTCCGCCAGGTCCTAATTGAATATTATTAAATACTCCGGATAAAAAGTCTATTAAACTTTTTGCGGCATTTGAATTAACACTTCCAAAACCTGTGTTTTTCCCTTCTTCCGAGGGAAAACTGTTTGCGTGTGCTATAAATGCTAAATTTTTCTTACCTAAAACATTTAAAGCTTCTTTTAAAATATTTTTTCCTTCTTGAGTGGAAAACGGTGATTTCTTTTGTTCATCGCAATATGTCATAATTAAACAACCCCTTAAAACTAACTTGATTTTATTTTATTATTCTCAAGGATATTTTACAAGTGTATGAATTTATTAATTCAGTGGAAAATTTTATTTTTTTAATCTTTTAATAATTTAAAATAAATGATTAATTGAAGCCCATTACGGAGTATAGTAAAAAATTCTTAATGAGGCAGCGGCAAAGCGAGGGCTGTTTGACGACCGAAGGGAGGAGTTCCCGAGCTTGTGCCGAATTTAGAAGTTTTCTATACGCAGTACTAGGGCGAAATTAATTATTTATTTTTAAAAATATATTATTAATAAATAAAAAAATAAAATTCTCGGCTCGGAATTTGTTTCTGTATTGCTAAACTCAGCCTAAGGCTCCGCTATATGGCGCTGCGCCCTGCTGCTGCTTCGTTAAGCAATAGAAACGAAACAAATACAGGCTCTCGAA
>CANPXC010000103.1 GCA_947585605.1 Candidatus Gastranaerophilales bacterium
ACGAAAGGAGAAAACAAAATGGCTAAGAAAGTTGTAGGAAAAATAAAACTACAAATTCAAGCGGGTAAAGCAAACCCATCACCGCCGGTCGGACCTGCGTTAGGTCAGCACGGTGTTAACATTATGGAATTCTGTAAGCAATTCAATGCAAAAACAGAATCTCAAGCAGGATATATTATTCCTGTAGTAATAGATGTTTATGAAGACAGATCATTTTCATTTATTACAAAATCACCGCCGGCAGCAGTATTAATTAAAAAAGCAATCAATTTGGCAAAAGGCAGTGCGGCTCCGAATAAAACAAAAGTAGGGCAAATTACGCGCGCACAACTTGAAGAAATAGCAAAAACCAAAATGGAAGACTTAAATGCAACTACATTAGATGCTGCAGTTGAAATGATTAAAGGTTCTTGCAGAGCAATGGGCGTTACGGTTGCCGATTAAAATTGATTACTAACAGTGGAAGCAAAATTGCGTTAAGACCACAAAAGGAGAAAGAAATGTCAAAATTAACAAAAAAACAAAAGAAAATAGCTGAAATGATGGAAGGTTTTGTTCAACCTTGCAGCGCAAAAGAAGCTATTGATAAATTAAAAGAGGTATCTAAAGAAACATGTAAATTTAACGAAACAGTTGAATGTCACATGTCTTTGGGTATTGATGTTAAACACGCAGATCAGCAGGTTCGTTCTACTACCGTGTTGCCTGCAGGCTTAGGTAAAACAGTCAGAGTATGTGTTATAGCTAAAGGTGCTAAAGCAACCGAAGCAAAAGAAGCGGGAGCTGATGAAGCAGGCGCAGAAGAAGTTATTGATAAAATAGCCGGCGGCTGGTTTGAATTTGATACTTTGATTGCCACACCTGATTGTATGGGTATGCTCGGTAAATTAGGCAGAGTCTTAGGGCCTAAAGGTTTAATGCCAAACCCAAAAACAGGTACTGTAACTTTGGAAGTAGGTAAAGCCGTTAAAGATGCGAAAGCAGGTAAAGTTGAATTCAGAGCCGATAAACAAGGTATGATTCACGTTCCTATCGGTAAAATTGAATTTACATCCGAAGATTTAATGAAAAACTATATTACATTAGCGGATGCGGTTTTAAGAGCGAAACCGGCTTCATCTAAAGGTATTTACTTAAAATCAGTTTACTTAACAACAACAATGGGTCCCGGCATTAAGCTTGATAACAAAAATGTTGCTGCAGAAGTAAAAGAAAATATACAATAATAGCAAAAATTATTGTTTTAGTTTATAATAGAGTATATCAAATATCGGTATACTCTATTATTTATATGTGGAGGGAGTGTGCAACAGCTGCAAAAGCCATTTAAAGTAAAATTTCAACTATGGA
Organism: Candidatus Gastranaerophilales bacterium; assembly: GCA_947585605.1. GTDB lineage: Bacteria > Cyanobacteriota > Vampirovibrionia > Gastranaerophilales > Gastranaerophilaceae > Avigastranaerophilus. The sequence continues at coordinate 1,351 of CANPXC010000103.1, forward strand.
GTTTAACTCTGCTTTTAAAACTTTTTTTCCTTACAGAGCAGTATCTTTTAAAAATAAAACATATAAATTATCCGAAAGAGCAATTTATATTTTCGATGTGGCATTGCCATCAGTGTTTGGTGTACGGAGTAAAAGATAAATCCACTTTTTATGCTTTAATCAGCGCTTCAAATGACGGAGAAATTATAGCTAAAGCAGCAGAGTGTTTAAACATAAAATCAGTCAGAGGCTCTACCAAACGCAGGGGAGTGGCGGCTTCTTTGGAATTAATTGAGAAGCTTAAAGAGGGTAATTCCGTCGGAATTATGGTCGACGGCCCGAGAGGTCCAAGGGGGAAAGTAAAAGACGGAATTATAAATATTGCTAAAATATCAAGGGTGCCTATAGTTCCCGTGGCATGGCATTCAAAGGATAAAACATTTTTTAAATTTAATACATGGGATAATTTTATTGCTCCTTTTGGACCTTGTAAAACGGTTGCATTATATGGTTCACCTATATATATACCCGAGGAGCTTACGAAAGAAGAAACTCAGCAATGGTGTCAAAAAGTTGAGGATGAAATGAATCGTTTGCAAAAAGATTTGGAAGAAAATTACGAAAGCTATTTAAAACAATAAAAAAAGACCTCTTAAATAAGAGGTCTTTTTTATTATTAAAATGTACTTATGAAATTCTTTGGAACATATACCCTATACCGCGCGCAGTAAGGATTAACTCCGGATTGGCGGGGTCTGTTTCAAGTTTTGAACGCAGTCTTGAAATATGAACATCAACAACTCTTGTATCAATTCTGTGATCCGGCGGGTAAGACCATACGTGCTGCAATATTTCATTTCTGGAGTATGCTTGACCTGAATTATTAACTAAAAGTTCAAGCAAGCTGAATTCCATACCCGTAAGTCTGATACGTTCATTTTTTCTGAATACTTGTCTTCTTGCGGTATCTATTCTAATGTTACCCGTAGTAATAACATTTTTGGTTATTTTACTTGCTGGAGCAACAACTTCTTTTGTATTTGTTCTTCTTAAAACTGCTTTAACTCTTGCTTCAAGTTCTTTAGGGCTAAAAGGCTTAATTACATAATCATCAGCACCGAGTTCAAGTCCCGTAATTCTTTCAGAAACGTCGCCAAGTGCAGTAAGAATAATAATCGGAACATCAGAAGTTCTTCTTATTTCTCTAACTACTCCGTAGCCGTCAATTTTAGGCATCATAACGTCCAGGACAATTAAATCCGGGTTATGCTTATTAAATGCGGCGATAGCTTCTTCTCCGTCCGTAGCTGTAACAATATCATAGCCAATCATACTAAGACGAGCTTCAAGTATTCTTCTGATACTTGCTTCATCATCTGCAACCAGAATTTTTTGATGTGCTTCTTGCTCGGCTTGTAATTCATTATTTTCTGTCATATTTTCTGACCCCTTAACATAAAAAAATATTACCTTTGTTTACATTATATTACAAAATATAAAAATTTCAAAATATTTCTTAAAAAAACATAAAAAAACTTAAATTTTCCCTTTAAAATGTGTTAAATTAAGCAAAAATAATTTGTTCATGTTATAATCCGTTATGGCATTAATAATAAAAGGGATATAAATGCAAGTCGGAATACCAAGAGCATTATCATATTATGATTTCTTTCCGTTTTGGTTCGGATTTTTTTCTGATTTAGGGATTGAAATTGTATTATCCGATAAAACGACAAAACAAACAATGACACGCGGTTCGGCATTGGTTGTTCCAGAAACATGCCTGCCTGTGAAAGTTTATGTCGGTCATATATTAAATCTGCTCGATAAGGGGATTGATAAAATTTTAGTTCCTTCTATTCAATCCATTGCACCTAAAATATATAATTGCTCTAAAATAAGGGGATTGCCTGATTTAGTCAGAAATGTAGTAAAAAAACCTTTTACCATGATAGAGGCAACTTTAGATAAATCCGAAAAAAATCAAGGCTTGTATGAATTTTTAAAAGAAATTGCGGCATATTGGAACATTACTGATTTTGAACGTATAAGAAAAGCGTCCAAAAATGCGTGGAAAGTATACAATAATTTTTATATTATGCGCAGAAGCGGTGTTTCTTATAAGGCTGCTTTATCTGCCGCAATGGAAAACAAAGTTATTATTAATTCGGACTCTAAATCATATCCGATAAATATTGCGGTTATTGCCCACGGCTATAATCTTTATGATGAACGCACAAGTATGAAAATATTTGAAAAGCTGGAAAAACTTGATGTAAAAACATATACGGCGCAAAACTTAACGCAGGAGCAAATGGCTGAAGGATTAAATGCTATAAACAGCCGTTTATACTGGGCAAATGAATATGAAATTACAGGCGCTGCCGCTCATTATATCCAAGACAGAAAAATTGACGGCATAGTTACCATAAATGCTTTTGGCTGCGGCCCGGATTCTCTTATGCTGGAACGTATTTCCCGGTATGCTAAAAAATTAAATAAACCGATTTTACATCTTTCCATTGATGAACAAACAGGTGAAGCCGGTTTTGTTACACGTCTTGAGGCTTTTGTTGATATGCTTTATCGTAAAAAACGTTCAAAAATAATAAATAAAATAAAAATTAAAGATAATACCGAACGCTTTTCTGATATTAATTGCCGCGACTTGATATAAATTTTGATAATAAAAAAGAGGAACATTTGTTCCTCTTTTAAAGAATCCCCAAAACATTATTAATCTTGTGGTTGATTCCACAAAGCATCTCTTAAAAATTTGCTTTTTTGTGATTCTGCTGACAGTGCAACATTTACAGGAGTGAAGATAAATACAGAATCACCAATTTTTTGCTGGCTGCCTGATAATGCGTGAGTTGCTCCGCATAAAAAGTCAACAATTCTTAATGCTTGTTCTTTATCTAATAAATGAAGATTTAAAACAATTGTTTTTCTGTCTTTTAAGTGTTTTACTATTGAAATTGAATCTTCATAAGAACGCGGTTCACATACCATAACTTCATAACCTCTGTAATTCGGATGTGTAACCACTTTTGAATTTTGTGTTTTTTCTTCTTGTTGGTTATATGACGGATTTAATGCGTAATTTCCTTGAGTAGGATATTCTTCCGAACCTTCCATCATTTCTTCATAAATGCTGTCTTCTCTTCCGTCAAAACTTGATGTTAGGAAATCAATTATTCCTTTAAATTTGTCTGCAACTGCCAATTTTCTTCCTCCTAAGTATTATTCAAATAGTATTCTTCCGAGTCTTATTATTGTAGCACCCTCTTCAAGTGCTATTTTGTAGTCCCTAGACATCCCCATCGATATCTGTTTTAATTCTACTCCGAATTCACATTGTAATTCATCGTATATTTGTTTGATATTTTTAAACAAATAATGAAGTTTATCTTCTCCGGCATCAATGGGTGCCATATTCATTAAACCGCAAACTTTAATATTGGGCAGATTATAAACTTTTATAAAGTCTGATTTTAATTCCTGCGGTGAAAATCCTGTTTTTTGGACTTCATTTGCATTGTTTACCTGCAAAAGAATTTTTTGTATTATCCCTTTTTTCCCCGCTTCAACAGATATAGCCTGCGCCAATTTCAGCGAATCTACAGAATGTATCAAATCAAAATTACCGACCGCATACTTCACTTTATTTGTTTGTAAATGGCCTATCAAATGAAATCTGCTGTTTTTTTTAATTTCCTCAGGAAGCTTATTTATTTTTTCGACTGCTTCTTTTACTCTGTTTTCGCCAAAATCTCTAAATCCGATATTATAATAGTTTATTATCTGACTTTCATCAAAATATTTGGTTACTGCAACTATTGTTGGGTTATAATGTGCAATTTGTGTTTTGATTTTTTCGTAATTTTCAAGTATTTTTTGCATTATTTTTGAAAATCTCTCCTATTTGGTTTATGCAATATCAAAACACTAAATTAATTATAATAAAAGAATTTAAAGAACACAACAATTTGTATACTATACAAATTATTGAATATTTCTTTATCCCCAAAACCCATGTAACCATGTAATTTGGCATGATTTCAATCATCTTAATTTTTCTTAATATATTCTAAAATTCTTAATTATGTTGATTTTTTATTAAAATTTTTTTACAATTTAATTGAAATGAATGAGTATTCAAAAAAGTATTTACAGGAATTTAAATTATATATTGAGGTAGAAAAGAATTTTTCAAAGCACACGGTGAAAGCTTATAATTCTGATATTTTAAGTTTTTTGATATGGCTTGATAATCGGGATATAAAGGATGTTAACTACGGTGTAATTCGGGAATATCTTTTGTATATTCAGCAGTTTAATTATACAAAGACGACTACGGCAAGAAAAATTGCTTCATTAAGAACTTTTTACAGATTTTTATACCGTGAAAAGGTGGTGCAGACAAATCCTGCGGTTGGGGTGCATTCACCAAAAAGAGGAAAACCGCTTCCGGAATTCCTTACTGAAAATGAGATTGAAAATGTACTAAATAATGTTAAGATGGATACGCCTGCAGGCTACAGGAACAGAACAATTCTTGAATTGTTGTATGCAACGGGAATGCGTGTTTCGGAATTAAGCAGTTTAAATTTTGAAAATTTAAATCTCGATGAAAATGAAATCAAGGTATTTGGAAAGGGAGCTAAAGAAAGAATTGTTTTAGTTTCGCAGAGGGCAAAAAAGTTTTTGGAAACATATATAAAAAA
>CANPXC010000104.1 GCA_947585605.1 Candidatus Gastranaerophilales bacterium
TTAATACTACGTCTAAATATGTTAAAAACTCGCTACTGTTAAAGTTAAACTAAAAAAGTCTTGGCATAAAGTAATTGATGAAGCAAAAATAAAAAACTTTAGATTTCATGATTTACGTCACACAGTAGCTACTCGTATGGTAGAAAAAGGCATAGATTTACTTGTTGTTATGGACATCTTAGGACATACCAAAATTGAAACAACTATGCGATATGCTCATTCTGTAACAGAAAGGAAACAAGCTGCAATAAATATCTTAAATTCTTATATATAATAATGAATATAGATATAAACTTGTTGTCATTATATTTAAAAATGGTCTTTTTATTTAGATAAATCAAATATAATCACTATAAAGTTTTCCTTATTCTTTTTAACAGGATATAATTCAAACATAAATTCCGACATATATACGACACAGATAAAAATTAACCATACAGATAATTACTCCCGATAAAGAATAAATCTTAAGATAATAATATGCAGAAATAATGATATAGTCTTGTTTTTAGGTTTATTTGTGTAATTTAAAATAAAAATAGCTGGGGAGAGACTCGAACTCTCGACCTCACGGGTATGAGCCGTACGCTCTAGCCAGCTGAGCTACCCAGCCAAAAAGCTAAACTTATTATCCTATGCTAAAAAAAAAATTACAATAGTTTTTTATTTTTATAAAAAGGGATTTTGTTAAATTTAAAAAATTTTGTATTTATAACTCCCTATTTCTTTTCATTTGTTATTGCCTATCTTTTCATTTTTTTTAAATTCAATAATGTCGCATAATTCTTTAAATATTTTAGATTCTTCTTTTTTTAAATCTTGGCTTTTTAAATCTATTGTACAAAATTTTATTTCACAATTTTGCTTATCATCATCCGTATTTAAAGTGTACTCAAGATTAAAATCCTTATCATATTTAGGATAAAGAAGTATTGCCTTTTTAGCGCCATGTATTAAACAATAAGTGCAAACCTGATAAACATCAGAATTGGAAAAGTCATTAGATGTTGCAAATTTTTTATATTTCGTATCTAAAACTATTTTATCGGTTTTATCTTTTTCAATCATTATATCAACAAATGTATTTCTTTTTTTATTTGTATCTCCTATAAGTAATTTTCTTCCTCTTTGCGGAAATAAAGTACAACTTAATTTATTTCTGTTTTTATTCATTATCTCAAAAATAAATTCTTCAAATAATTTGTTCATATCCCAAATTAAAGTTATATTTTCAAACTTGTTTTTAGATAAATCAACACTTGTTTTTTCAACAAACATTTTTGCTAAATTGAACGGCTTTTTGAATAACTCCTGGCTGCGGGATAACTTTATCTTTTCTGCTTTAAATCTATCAAAACGAACCAATTTAATATCCGAATAATAGTTCATTATAAATTTCAACGTTTTTTTATTATAACTGTCATTTGAAATATTGTACAAACAAGTTGAAACAAATAAAAACAACTGATTTAAAATATTGTTTTGGGAAAACTCATCATATTCACAATAAAATTTTGCCTGGTTGGTACAATTATATTTAATATTTTCGTTAAATTTAATTTTTCCTTTTAAATAATTCAGATTATCTTCTTCTCTGACATATTTTTTAGGGGTTAATCGTTTCAAACAATTAAAAAGAGAGTTTGCATATTCTCTGATCAGTATTTCAATAAAAGGATTTTTTGCGGTTGATAATTTTGCACATTCATTTGTTCTTATATCTAATTTTTTTGTGTAAGAAAGCATATAAATCAAATTTTTAAGGATTTGCGATTTAACAATTTCTTTATTTTCGGCAGTTTCATCATATTCAATGTCTGAAATCAATTTAGGCAGAATTTGAATATGAGTATTTTTATATTTTATAACTCCGACCCAAGATTTAGCTTTTATTCCTGTTGGTGTCACCTTGAGTGCTTTATCTAATTTTTGACATTGCAAATATTTATGCAATTTAACTAAATTACATGCATTTATGGCTTTTTCGCAATATTCGTTTATAACAACAGGTTCTTTCATCAAAGTACCTATTCAAATTTTTCTTGTTTTAATACGGTTTCAAAATCTGTAACTTCATCAAATGTTTTAAATTCGTATAAAAATTCATCACATTCATTTTGAAAATTATCAGGAACTTTTGATTTATTTATAAAACCCGGAATAATCAATTTCAATTTTTCCCAATCGCAGTAAAAATATTCATTTAACAAAGGCATAATTTCGCTGAACCAAATTGTTTTAAGAACATTAATATCTGCATTCTCATATTTTGTTTTTATAAAATAACTGTGTCCGATTTGATGATCTCTGTCTAAAAGTATTTTAATATTTGTATTTAATTTTTCAAAAATTTCATCAAAACCGATTCCAAAATTTGCAACCAATTCTTTTTTGGGCATCATTTCTTTGAATTTAAATCGACGACGTAAAGCTATATCAATTGAAGCAATAGAACGGTCAGATGTGTTCATTGTACCTATAATGTATAAGTTTTTAGGTACACTGAAAGTTTCTTTAGAATAAGGAAGTGTTACGGATAAATTTTCTCTTTTATCTTCTTCGATTAATGTAATTAATTCTCCGAAAATTTTTGAAATATTACCCCTGTTGATTTCGTCAATGATTAATATGTGAGGTTTAGAAACTTCTTTATTTATTTCACCGGTTATTATTTTATTTAATTCATCGGTTTTTAAGTCAGGATTATAATCCGGTTGACCTTTTCTGGCGGTCGAAAAATATCCGTATATTGATTGTTGAGAAAATAATTTATTATTGATTTTAGAATAATGAATATCTTCTCCTTTATAAAGCCATTCGACTTTTCTGAAATGAGTATGAGATATTGGAGTGTTGTTATCATAAAAATAATCGCTTTTTACTTGTGCAATAGCTCTAAAATTCATATTTCCGTTAGAAATTATAATAATATCACCAATGTCCATCCACTTTACAAATCGTTCAAGCGCAGTAGCACCCCAAGAATTATCCAGACTTTTGAAATCTTGGCTGGTTTTACAATTTGAAAAATCAGTGTCTTTCCACCCCAAAGATACAACGTTATTTTCAATACAATAATCATAAATATCATCTTCTTTTTCTAAAGTATTACCTAAAGACATTTTGAAAACTTTGGTATTAGAAAAATCTATTGGGGCATGTTTTGTTGTTGTTGCAATTGGTTTTGCATGTTCACATATATTTTTAAATATTCCGTTTTCAAGTTTATATCCCAGATTATCACCATTTAAATCAGGTTTTATCCCTTCAACAAATTCTTCATAAGAATAAGATTGGTGAAAAGTTACAAATTCAATTTGCCCTTCTTGTTTATAATTATTAAATTCTCTCTTTACTTCATCATAATTTTTAACATTACCATTATCATATTGAATGCAAGAAGGATTAATTATTTTCATTGCTTCAATAATTGTATTATATGTTTTCCCTGTCCCCGGAGGTCCGTATAATATTTGATTTAATGGAATTATATCTTTTAACTTATCTTGGTTACTATTCATGAATATATCCTTCTTACTTATATCTGTTAATGTTTTTTGATTCCATTTGTTGTTATTTTTTATAAATGCTTCATAAGAAAGTTCATAACTTGTCTTTTTCGGGTAAGTATCTTTTAATAATTTACAATAATCTTCGTAACCCTTAAATGTCTCAGGCATTTTTGCATTTAAATTAATAGCCATTTGTTTATCGTACGGATAATATTTTTCCGGTTTTACAATAAAACAAAATCTTGATAAATAAGAAAGTCCAATATATGGATGATCGTTTGATAAAATTTTATCAAACAATTCTATATTAATATGATTTTCTAATATTTCTTTTGATATTTTCCATTGCTCTTGGATTATATAACTTGCTCGGTCTTTTTTGAAAGGCATACATAAGCAGTTTGTGTTATTAAACTCAGGAATTCCATCAAAATCTTTAGGAATATCTGAAATTAAATTCATTATTTCTTTCAATTTTTCGCAATATATAACTCGATTTCTTAGTTTTAAACGTCTATTAAAGTAGCCAATAAAATTTATTGGGGACATTTCTTGAATTGATACCTCATTCCCACTGTCATCAATATCTTTTATATGTCCGAAAATTTCGTTTGCAATAATTGCTAATTGTTTAGCATTATAATTAGTATGTATTTTTTCATGTACTTCTTTAAAAAACGGCACCCAAGTAAATTGATTATTTTCCATACTCCGCTCCTTTTTCTTTTAGAGTATCACTAAACATATGTTTAGCATAATAAGTATAATTACTTAATAATATTTAAATTCATTTGTCTTTTAATCCACTCCATAATTACAGATACTAAATATTCCTGCTCCTGCTGAGTTAATTCTCTGCCTTTTGGAATTTTATGCCATTTTTCTATGCAACCCCGGCAGCAGGTCGCCGTTGCGTGCTGAGCAATAAATACGGGGTGTCCTCGCATAGGTGTTTGTTTACCGTCATTTATTGGTTCTTTGGGTGCTACTCTATCCCTTATAAAATCACAGGCATGAGAATATATCTTATCTATGCCTTTTGCTTTAATATATTCAAGCTCTTTTGCTCTCAGTTTAAACTTTGCCCTGAACTTTGATTTTGATAAGTTATCTAAAATATCCATACTAATTTATTTTATCAGTGAATTTATCACTTATCAAATTGCATAAAACAGCTTTTTGTACAGAAAAAATTACCCGATAGGCCCCTAGCCAAGAATAATGATTTTCTCTTTCGAAAAGTTTATTAATAATCATTATGAAAATGAATGCTGTAAATAAATTATTAAATGCTCTGGGAGAAAATACCAAATTAAAGCCCGATAATTGGACAAAAGAAAGAACTTATTATTCAATCGGGTGTTATCCCGCTAAAAAATGGGTAGCAAGTATTGTTCCGTCCGAGCTTTTAAAAAGAAGTGTCAAGAAAGCGATAAACTCAATAGTTACATTAAGTGAGAACGATTATTTTTTTGAAGAATTTCCCGATAATGTAGAAAGTCCGAATTACGGCGACAATTGGGGACGGCTGGCAAATTATATAGAACTGAACAACCGAGCGATTGCTCACATGAATTTTGACAGAACCTGCTGCGGAACATTAAGCTGTATAAAACTTTTGCCTGCAATTCCGCCGTCGGCAAAAAGCTGGGCAAACTGCATAATTATCTCGCAGATTTTCCCCAATATTTTCGGCGACAGCTACAATAAAGGCCCGTTTGAAGAAAATTCAATCTACGGAATAAAATTAAATGCGGGATACAGCGATAATATAATTTCCACAGCGCTGAATGATAAAATTTCAGCCGAAGAACAGCTTCGAGCATTTAATGATTTAGCTCATTTTCGGGGAATAAAAACAGGTTTTAGGACTGTAATATCGGCAGACCAAATAAAAGTAGCATATCCAGATAGGCAGGATGAAACCTTCAGCTGGCAAAATGCAGACCACGTTGAAATATACATACAAGAAAGTGTCAAGCTGATGAATTTAGGTTTTGAAGCTATGTTTATAGACTCCGCAAAACACATCGGCGGATATGATATGGGCAATTATACGGGAGTCGGTGCGCTTCCCGATTACCCGCAAATGCAGTATATATTATACGAAATCCGCAGAAGGAGCGGGAAAACAACTATAAGTTTTGCGGGCGAAAAAAGCACGGATGATTTTGACCGTTATCAAAATATGGGGCTGAATACGGGGACTGATTTTATAACGGGCGATGATTTTGAAGCGGTAAAAGCGTTATCAGAGAAGCTTAAATATAACAGAGTCTATGCCCCCGGTGTTGAGATAGAAAACGACAATTATGAAGGCGGTATATCTTACGAACAAAGGCTTCACAGGATAAATACAGCCCTGTTTGCTTTTTATCAAGCAAGCGATAAACTCCCGAGTTTTATGCAGACAAATGATATATTTCCATTAAGATACGACACAAACACACACCATATAATGATGACAAACCCGTCGTATTCGCAGGACGGAACTCCCGAAAGCCACTGGGAAAATCTATTTGCTAAAGATGACG
>CANPXC010000105.1 GCA_947585605.1 Candidatus Gastranaerophilales bacterium
ACAAGTTTTCTCTGTGCAAATAATGCGTAAGCCATCTCTTTTTATCCTCTGTAAGTTCCTCTTACTTACATGAAAAATTTTTCCTTTCAATTCATGCCTTTTTTATTCAAAATGTTACAAAATTGTTACAATTTTTATTTAAATAGTATATACTCTTTTTATATAAAATATGTTTTTTATATTTTTAAAAAAGATAAAATAGTATATTTTTCGGTAGTTTTAAGACTTTGAGGATAATAGTTTAATCACGGATGAATTAATAGTAGTGAAATCGGAATTTATTGCGGAAGCTTTTGCTACAAAAATAACAGATATATAATTATTAATAATGGGAAATTTATTTTCTTTTAAAATTAAACGCAAACTTTCACGCATAAGGCGTTTTATTCTGTTTCTGACTACGGCGCGTTTATGAATTTTTTTGCTTACTACAAACGCTATTTTCGTCGGCATTTGATTTTGTAATATTTTTTCTTTGCCGAAATAAATACATATATTAGTATCAGAAACAGTATTTTTTAATTTATATGTAGCATTAATTGCACTATATTTTTTTAATCTGAATTTCTTTGGAAGCATATAAAAATAATATCAAAAAAGAACTGCAAATGCAGTTCTTTTTTATAATTAAATGTTTAGAATTTTTTCGGATATCAATTCATTAAGCTCTTTCTTTTGCAGTAATAGCTAATTGATGACGACCTTTAGCTCTTCTTCTGTTAAGAACTTCTCTGCCGCCTGCTGTTGCCATACGCGCTCTGAAACCGCTAACATTTTGTCTTTTTCTCTTAGTACCTTCAAGCGTACGTCTCATTTTTATTTCTCCTTGAATATGTTATTTTTCATTGTATCATAATAAATAAGACATAACTGAAAGTCAATCTCAAAAATTAAAAGGTTAAATAATATGAACAAAATAGGTTTTATCGGCGGCGGGAAAATGGCTTGCGCAATTATTAAAGGAATTATTAATTCCGGCTGGTGCAAAGAAAATGAAATCATTGTATCCGCTAAAAGTGAAGAAACGCTTAACCGATTAAAATCCGAATTGGGGATTAACACGGCAAAAAGCAATAGTGAAGTTGTTGAAAAATCGTCAATTATAGTTTTTGCGGTCAAACCATTCATATTAAAAGACATAATGAATGAGATAAAGCCGTATATATCGAAAGAAAAAATATTTTTATCGATTGCGGCGGGCATTTCCATAAACACGATGGAAAATATATTAGGCGAAGTAAGCATTTTAAGAATAATGCCAAACACTCCCGCCTTGGTTAACGAGGGAATGAGTGCCGTATGTAAAGGGCATTATGCAAAGGAAGAAGATTTAAAATGCGCCGGAGAAATTTTTAAGTGTATAGGGCAAGTTACGCAAACCGATGAAAAATTCATAGATATCATAACTGCCATATCAGGAAGCGGGCCTGCTTTTTACTATTATATTATTAATGAGATTGCAAAATCCGGAGAAAAACTGGGTTTGGATTATGAAACTTGTTTAAAACTTTCTGCACAAACTGCATTGGGTTCAGCAAAAATGATATTAAACAGCAATAAAACACCGTCTGCACTTATTAAAGATGTTACTACCCCCGGCGGCTGCACGGAAGCAGGCAATATCGTTTTAGAAGAAAGTAATATTTCGGAAATCCTTTTCGATACAATAAAAAAAACAAAAGAAAAAGCATTTGAATTGGGGAAAAATTAATTATGACAAAAAGGGCATTAATAAGCACATATAATAAAGATAAACTTGTTGAATTTGCACAGGAATTAGTTGAAAAATATAATTATGAAATTGTTGCAACAGGTTCAACATTTGATTTATTAAAAGAAAATCATATAAAAGCTTTTGAAATCAGTACAATTACGGGAAAAAGACAATTAATAAACGGAAAAGTTAAAACGCTATATCCTGATATTTTTGCGGGGATTTTAGCTGATATAAGCAATGAACAAGAAAAAGCGGATATTGAAAAAGAAAATATAAAACTTTTTGATATGGTTGTTGTAAACTTTTATCCGTTTGAAGAAGCCGTAAATAAGAATGCGGAAGAAGCTGAATTAATAAATACTATAGACATAGGCGGGCCTTCAGTTTTAAGAGCCGCAGCAAAAAATAATAAAAGAGTGCTTGCTGTTTCATCACCGGAGCAATACAAAGAAGTTTTAGCCGATTTAAAAGAACATAACGGCGAGTCATCACTACAATTAAGACGGGAATTTGCATTAAAAGTATTTGAAAAAACAATAGATTTTGATACAAAAATCCTTCATGAAATATCAAACCGTTATGAAGAAGACAGTGAAAACTATTTTTCACTAAATATAAAAAAGACAAAAGACTTAAGATACGGAGAAAATCCTCATCAACAGGCAAGTATATTTCATAATGCCGGTACAATCAATTATGAAGTGCTTAACGGAAAGGAACTTTCATACAATAATATATTAGATTGCAGCGCCTGCACGGGGATTTTAAGTGAATTTTTTGATGTATGCGCCTGTACAATTATAAAGCACAATACACCGTGCGGAGCGGCATTAGGCAAAGATATAGAAGAAGCTTGGGCGAAAGCGCTTGATTGCGACCCGTTAAGCGCATTCGGCGGAATTGTAGGTTTTACTCAAGTAGTTAATGAAAGTTTAGCAAAACAGCTTGCGGCAATGTTTTTGGAAGTAATAATAGCTCCTGATTACACACCTAAAGCGCTTGAAATTCTAAAACAAAAGAAAAATTTAAGAGTAATAAAGTTAAATACCGCATTAGAAGAATATAAAAATTACTTAAATCAAGAAATAAGAATAACTCCGTTTGGGATACTGGTTCAGACCAGCGACAAAGGCGAGCTGAATAAAGATACATTTAAAGTAGTAACCAAAACAAAACCGACTGCGGAAATGATAGAAGATATGATATTTGCCTGGAAAATAGCTAAACATGCCAAATCCAACGCAATTGTAATATCAAAAGATTTTAAAGCAATCGGAATAGGGCAAGGTCAAACGAGCAGAGTAGACGCATTTGAAATAGCTTTAAATAAAGCTTGCGACGGTTCAAAAGACGCTGTAGCCGCTTCTGACGGATTTTTCCCGGCAATTGATAATATTCACGTTGCTGTTCAAGGGAGAATAGCCGCAATTATCCAGCCGGGCGGCAGCATAAAGGATGAAGAAGTTATCAAAACAGCTGATAAATATAATATAGCAATGGTTACTACAGGAATAAGACACTTTAGACATTAAAATGAACCGAGATAAAAAAATAATAAATACATTAGCTGCAGGGCATTTTATAACAGATGCGTATTCGGGATTTTTAAATCCGATTATGCCGTTTATTGCCGCAAAAATCGGTATTACAATGGCAATTGCGACTGTACTTATATCAATATCAAATTTAACATCTTCATTATCACAGCCTTTTTTCGGATATATAGCAGACAAATGGCAGCGAAGATTTTTTATATTCTGGGGAATGATTATGGCGTCAGTTTTCTTATCATTTCTGGGAATTGCGCATAATATATATATGTTAATAATATTTTTAATACTCGGACACATGGGGGTATCTTTTTTTCACCCTCAAGCAACAAGTATAGTTTCAAATTATTCGCAAAGCACAAACAGTAAAGATATTGGGATGTTTATAGCACTGGGGACTTTTGGTTTTGCGCTTGGGCCTGCAATATCATCAGGGATAACTCAATTTTGGGGATTGGAAAAGCTTCCGTTTGCTTGTTTTATAGGAATAATATCCGCTTTTATAATGTTGAAAAATGTACCTAAAATCAGCTCCGGAAATACAGAAAAGCCCAAAATTTCAATTATAGGCGCCATAAAAAAAATATTTAATAACAAACCCGTATCAATATTAGTTGCAGCGTCAATTGTAAAATCATTTGTTGTGTCTTCTTTTTCAATCATACTTCCGTTTTACTGGAAATCTATAAATTATAATGTGGCAAAAATAGGGATGATATTACTGGCATTTATGATTGCAGGTGCATTCGGTGTTATTTCAAGTTCATTACTTGAAAAATATATAGGTATAAAAAAAGTCTTTTACTTATCATTAATAACGGTAACGCCTCTGGGGATTATATTTTATTTATGCGGCGGAAGAGGAATTATAGGATTAATATCCTTTATTTTAATCGGTTATGTAAGCTTTCTTGCAGTTCCCGTTAATATGGCGTTAGCCCAAAGATTAATGCCCGAATTTAAGAGTATGATTTCCGGTTTTATAGGAGGATTCAGCTGGGGTGTTATAGGAATAATACTTCCTTTTAGCGGAAAAAACAGGGATAATGAACATACTTTTAATAATGACCTTTATCCCTTTAATTTTTTCATATTTCATTAAATATTTACCGGAAGAAAGCAATTAAGCCTGAACATTATATTGAAGTGCCTGAGCGTCGTATATTTTACGTTTTGCGGTGTTCCATAAACTGCGCCTTTCGGTATCGCTGCATTGAGCCAAGGAATCAGCTTTATATACTCTGCCTTTTCTTGCTTCAAATAATCTTTCCATAATATTTATTCTGTTAAAAAACTTTCTGTTAGTAGATTTAAATGCTTCTTTAGGATTTATTTGAGAATCTTTTGCTATACTTGCGGCGGTATAAAAGATATCGCCCATTTCTTCTTCCATATGGTCATAGTTTTGCACACTGGGATTAACATTATATTCATCTCTTGCAATAAGGAACTCATCCAATTCTTCCATTAAGCAGTTTGTCCACTCTTGGGGAGTCCTTACAAAATTTATTTCACGTGTAATATCATCCAACTTTGTAAATGTATCAAACACATCATTATTATTGGGATTTATTCCTTTTGTTAATGAATAAGAAGGAATTTTCGCCTTTTTATTTTCCATAAACGGCTGTAAAATATTTTTAAGATCTTGTTCAATGTTTTGAGGGGTGACTGATGAATGTTGTTTGGACGCAAAAGTTGTTTGATTTGCAAAAGAATTTAATGCTATATTCATATATAATCCTCCATACAGGCATTAAAACTGAAAAAAATATTTTTTGCGCAAAAAAAGAGAGCAATTTTATTTGCTCTCTTTTGCTAAATTAATTACCGAAGTTATAACTTAAAGTTTAATTATTTAAGTTTATTCATCTATGTTTTTTTGATTTTTTCAGCTGAATTTTAGACTTCATCCAAAGGATTTTTAACATCTATATCTTCGGCTTCTTGTTCTTGAGGGATATCAGCCTCTTCAGTAACCAGCGGTTCTTCAGGCTGCGGCGGGATGTGTGCATCCGCGTCATCTATTTTTTCTGCTTTTTCGGGCGCAATTGGCTCATTTGATTCAATTGCTTCCGGCTCGATTGCAGCTGCTTCCGGCAATCCGGGTCTTTCTTCAACGTTTGTATCTTCAGTCGGAGCAGTATCGTCACAACTTGTTTGTGTTGTAGTTTCCGTAGGGTCTTCCGGCGGTACATCAGGTTGTGAATCGATAGGCGGTTTATCCGGAGTTGTGTCTGCCGGTGTTGTATCTGCCGGAGTTGTGTCTGCAGGAGTTGTGTCGGCAGGAGTTGTATCCGCAGGAGTTGTGTCGGCCGGAGTAGTATCTGCAGGAGTAGTATCTGCCGGAGTCGTATCTTCAATAGGCGGATGCGGATCTATATCTTCTCCGGGATCAGTTCCGGGGACATCAGGCGCATCTTTACCGTCAACACCGTCTTTACCATCTTTACCGTCTTTACCGTCGACGCCATCTTTGCCGTCTTTGCCGTCTTTACCGTCTTCGCCGACAACTTTACCTAAATCTTCCGTATGGCCGTCAGGATATTCAGCAATCAAGTGACCGGTGTTAGGATCTATACTAAAGTTTGGTGTCTGTCCGTCATCGCCTTTATCGCCTTTGTCGCCCTTTTCACCTTGGACGCCTTGGTCACCTTTGTCGCCCTTTTCACCTTGGACGCCTTGGTCACCTTTGTCGCCCTTT
>CANPXC010000106.1 GCA_947585605.1 Candidatus Gastranaerophilales bacterium
CCGCCTTTTGTAGCTTGATAATAATCTCCTTGAGAAGGATAAATATATCCTAACCCCGGCCCTCCGCGCATAACACTAACCAGCACGCACGGTATTTCATCACCTGCAATAAAAGATAAGCCCTCTTGCATAAGAGCTACGGCACATGATGAAGATGAGGTCATAGCTTTAACGCCTGTAGAACCCGCACCCAGAACCATGTTAATAGCTGCGACTTCACTTTCTGCCGCTACATAAGCCCTGCCGAGTTCGGGCATTTTTTCACTTAAATATTCTCCTATTTCACTTTGAGGAGTAATCGGATATCCGAAATAACTTTGACATCCTGCTTCTATAGCTGCTTGAGCAATTGCATAATTACCTTTTAAAAGCTGTTTTTCTCTTTTCATCTGTATACCTTTTCAATTGCAATATCGGGGCAAACTCGCGCACATGTCGCGCAGCCTATGCACTCTTTTTCTTCATTAACTTTCACCGGATAATATCCTAAAGCATTAACTTTATTATCAGCTTCCAAGACCTTTTTAGGACATGCATCCATGCATAAATAACATGCTTTACATTTATCTCTGTTTAAAACTATTCTTCCCATAGAATAAACCTGTTTTTAATTTCATATTCTTATTTTATGTTACTACCGATATATTAATAAAACAAGTATATTAATTAACTAAGTCATTTTGATATTTTTGCCCAATATAAATCTTTATGTTAATATAAAAATATAGGGAGATTTGAGGCTGTGCCAAGAAAAAAGTGTATTGAAATAGTTTTAGATGTTGAAACAACAGGTTTAGATTATACAAAAGAAAGAATGGTTGAATTTGCCGCAATAAGACTTGAAAACGGCAAAATGAAAGACAGATTTGAAACGCTTATTAATCCTGAGCAGCATATCAGAAAATCAAGCATAGCAGTCCACGGAATAACTGAGGATGATGTAAAAGACGCACCGACAGAAGCGCAAGTTATGCCTATGATTTTAGATTTTATCGGTGATTATCCTATAGTGGCTCATAATGCTATTTTTGACTATTCTTTCATTAATGAAGCGAGTATTCGGCAGACGGGTAAGCCCATTACAAATGCCAGAATTGACTCACAGATGATGTTTAAAGAAATTTACCCCGAGCTTGAATCTTGCGGTTTAGAAAGTTTAATGAATAAATTTAACGTGGAATTTTCCACCCGCCACAGAGCCATGGCGGATACCGAAGGGCTGGCTAAGGCGTATCCTGAGTTAAAAAAATTGTACGAAAAAAAATACGCTTGGCAAATTCAGCAGCTTGATAATATTGATTATCTTTTTGAAAGATATTTAAGAATACAGCAGGCTGTACAGATAATGCAGTCTGAAATGCAGGATTTAAAATCGGTATTTAGGCTCTACTTTGAAAAAGGCGGTGAAAGTATTCATTCACCTAACGGTGAAACGCTTGTTTATCAATCAAAACAAAGTTATGCATACGATTTCGTTGAAATAAAAGACGTATTGGAAGAAATAGGCGCATTGCATAAAGCTGTTAAACTTAATAATAACTTTGTTGACAGGCTCATTTCCTCCGGAAGTATCAGCAAAGAAAATAAGGAAAAGCTTGCTGCCGCAAGACAAATGCTTTCTGAAACAAGAAATATTCACGTTATAAAATCGGACAGACGCGCCGAACATGTCTTTTAAATATGGGCGGCACTTGTTTACAATGTTATGAATTAAGGAGACAATATGAAACGCCGTGATTTTATAAAAAGTTCTTTGTTAGCTTTAGGCGGAACAACTTTAATTACAACGGGGTGTTCTTCAAAAAGACTTCATAAAGCAAAAGAACAAGTTGCAAGAAGAAAATTCAAAGATATTACGGTGCCTTTGTTAGGTTTAGGGTGTTTAAGGCTTCCTATGGACGGTAAAAAAGTCGATATGGTTGAGCTTGAAAAAATGGTTGATTATGCCATAACTCACGGAGTTAATTATTTTGATACCGCATATATGTATGTAAACGGAAAATCCGAAAATGCGATAGGTGATGTTTTAAAGAATTATCACCGAAAAGACTTTTTGTTAGCCGATAAGACCCCCCCCCTCATGATGAAGTCCAAAGAAGACGTACGAAAGGTCTTTGAAGAACAGCTAAGAAAGTGTAAAGTCGGCTATTTCGACTTTTATATGATTCACTCACTAAAACCAAATACAATAAAAAATTACAGAAAATATGAGATGTTTAACCAATTAATGGAATTTAAAAAAGAAGAAAAAATAAAATATGCGGGATTTTCCTTCCACGGCAGCACAAAAATGCTGAAAGAAGTTATAGATGAACACCCGTGGGATTTTTGCTATCTGCAAATAAATTACTTTGATTGGGATATGGCAGAGGCACACGAACAGTATGATATCTTAAAAAATGCAGGTATTCCCGTTGTTGTTATGGAGCCTCTTAAGGGCGGAAATCTGGTCAGGTTAAGCGATAAAGCTCTTAATAAACTGAAAGAACACTACCCCGATACTACTCCTGCCGAGTTCGCTCTCAGGTGGGCCGCTTCAAAAGAAAATGTTATTACGGTACTATCCGGCATGAGTAATTTACAACAAATAAAAGAAAATATTGATACTTTTGTTAATTTCAAAAAAACAACCGAAGATGAAGAAAAAGTTGCAAAACAAATAAATTCAGTTATTAGAGAAGATGGTGAAATAAACTGTACTGCTTGCAAATACTGCATGGAGGTCTGCCCTAAAGGTGTAAATATTCCGATAATTTTTTCATTATATAATCAATTTATACCTCGAAAAAAGTATGCTGCCTTTTTAAGCCGTTATAATATGTTAGACGAAACTGAAAAAGCGGATAAATGTATTAAATGCGGACTTTGCAGTAAAAACTGTCCGCAAGATTTAGATATTCCCGAATTATTATCAAAAACTGATACATTATATAAGGATATAAAATCGGGTAAATTAAAATAAGGAGAAACTATGAAACGTCGTGATTTTATTAAAAGTTCAATTTTTGCACTTGGCGGAACTGCTTTAATGACGACAGGGTGCGGAAAAAATGAAATTATAAAAACCAAAAATCAAATTATGAGAAGGAAATATAAAGATATAACCGTGCCGCTTCTGGGCTTTGGTCTTATGCGCCTTCCGATGGACGGCAATAAAATCGATATGGTTGAGCTTGAAAAGATGACGGAATATGCTTTTGCTCACGGCGCTAACTACTTTGATACCGCTTATATGTACGTTGACGGGAATTCCGAAACCGCTATCGGTAAAGTATTAAAAAAATATGACAGAAAGTCGTTTATTTTAGCCGATAAAAGTCCGATTTATAAAATGAATTCAAGAGAGGACGTAAGAAAAGTTTTTGACGAATAAAGAAAAAAATGCCAAGTTGATTATTTTGATTTTTATATGTGCCATAACATTAATTTAAATACTTTTGAGCAGTACAGAGATGTTAAAATGGTGGAAGAACTCAATAAATTAAAAGAAGAAGGTTTAATTAAATATTTTGGATTTTCTTTCCACGGCACTCCCGAAATTTTAAAAGAGGTAGTAAAGGATTACAAATGGGATTTTGCTCAATTGCAGGTTAACTATCTTGATTGGGATGTAGTTAAAGCCCATGAACAGTATGATATTGTTCAAGCCTTAGGTATACCCGTCACGGTAATGGAGCCTTTAAGAGGAGGCGGTCTGGTTAATTTAAGCGAAAAAGCCATGGCAAAATTAAAAGAAAACTACCCTAATACAACTCCCGCCGAGTTCGGCTTAAGGTGGGCTGCAAGTCAGAATAATGTGGTAACCGTTTTGTCGGGCATGAGCAATTTAAAACAAATGAAAGAAAATATAGCTGTCTTTGAAAATTTTACTCCTATGGATGAAAAAGAAATAAAAGTTGCCGATGAAATGGCAAAAATTATTCAATCTCAAGGCGAAATTAATTGTACCGCCTGCAAATACTGCATGGAGGTCTGCCCGAAGGGAATAAATATTCCTGCAATATTTGCTCTTTACAACCAGTATAAAGTTACAAACAGTGCGTTTCACTTAAAAATATACTATGAAACTTTAAGCGAAAATGAAAAAGCCGATAAATGCATTAAATGCGGATTGTGTAATAAAAATTGTCCGCAAAACCTTCCTATACCTGATTTATTGGCAGAGGTTCAAAAAGAATACGAAAAAGCAAAGGCGAGTGCATAATGTTATATAAAATACGTTTCGGGATTGCAATTTTAATATTTATAACGGCAATTTTAGGAATAACGGGAATATTTTACCCGCTTCCGTTATTTGATATTCAAACTGCACCGTTAATTCAGCGGGTAATTATTGATTTTACGGCTATTAGTGCAGTTTTACTTGCAGTAGTACTTTTATTAACGTTATTATTCGGCAGATTATACTGTTCAACCTTGTGTCCTTTCGGGATTTTACAAGAACTGATTGCGTTATTCCGCGGTGAGGGAAACGAAGAACCGAGAAAAAATCTGCCCGTTAAGTATTTTATAACAGCAATAACAATAGGTGTTATGATAGGCGGAAGCGCATTATTAATCAGATATTTAGAACCTTATACATATTTTGGTTCGGCGCTGACATTATCAGTTATTGGTCTTATTGCTGTCATTGCCGTAATTGTGCTTTCAATATTTAAAAACAGATACTTTTGCACGAACATTTGCCCCGTCGGCTGTTTATTGGGACTGTTATCAAAAATCTCACTTTTGAAAATTTACATAAAAGATGATGAATGTTTATCATGCGGAATGTGCGAAAGAAACTGTCCCGCAGGCTGCATTGAAGCGGATGAAGCTAAAGTTGATAATGAAACTTGCGTTAAATGCTTTAAATGTCTTAATCAATGCCCGAAAAGCGCTATTAAATACGGAATTAAACCGATAAAAAATGCGGAATTCAGCCCAAAAAGGCGTGAATTAATTACTTTCGGCGCAGCGCTTATTGTTTTGGCGGGAGCAATCAAAGCAGGTATCGAGATAGGCAAAACCGCAGCAGAAAAGATAAAAAATATTATTCTGCCTCCGGGCGCCGATAACGCTCAAAGAATGTTTAATAAATGCTTAAATTGCAATCTATGCGTAAAAGCATGCCCGAATAAAATCCTGACAAAAGCCGATAAAGACTTCGGAGCTGTACATATAGACTATACAAAAGGCGAAAAATACTGTAAATATGATTGCGCGGAGTGTTCAAAAGTATGTCCTTCAGGAGCAATAAAGAAGATTTCGCTTGAAGAAAAACAGAATACAAGAATTGCAATGGCGGTATTAAACAGCGAAAAGTGTGTTAACTGCGGTGAATGCGTAAAAGTTTGCCCGACAAAAGCAATACACAAAGATGAAAATAACAGAACAATACTTGATTCTTCAAAGTGTATAGGCTGTAATGCTTGTAAAAAAGCCTGCCCCAATGAATCTATTGAGGTATTTGCCATAAATGAACAGCAAAGAGTATAATCTTTTTTAAAAGGAGAAAAATATGTCGCTTGGAATAACCGAAATTACTTTAATAATTGTAGTAATACTACTTTTATTCGGCGGTAAACGAATACCCGAGCTTGCAAGAGCGTTAGGTAAAGCTTCCTATGAATTTAAAAAAGCGAAAGAAGTTATTAAAAAAGAAACCGACGAAATTAAAGACGCCATTGAAGACGCAGCCGAAAAACCCGAAGAATTTAAGCCAAAAGACGTGGAATAATGGCGGAAAATGAACAGGAAGAAAGCATAATTTCACAC
>CANPXC010000107.1 GCA_947585605.1 Candidatus Gastranaerophilales bacterium
AGAAACGCAAATAAAGTAAGAAAAGAACCTTTAAGAGTTATATTAAACGGTTTAGGTAAAGACGCAGCTTATGTAATATCAAGAATAAACGGATTTACACACGTTGAAACCGAATATAACTATAAAACAGGTGAATTAAAAGTTGTAAAAGAAACTCCGTTTTCTGACGGGGAAAGAGCGAAAGTTAAATGCTACGGCGCTGATGATGTTTCAGAAGGTGTTGCAATAATGATAAAAGAAGGTGTTGACGTATCTATAACAGGTAATTCAACAAATCCGACAAGATTTCAGCAC
This sequence comes from Candidatus Gastranaerophilales bacterium, assembly GCA_947585605.1. GTDB lineage: Bacteria > Cyanobacteriota > Vampirovibrionia > Gastranaerophilales > Gastranaerophilaceae > Avigastranaerophilus. Next base: position 295 of record CANPXC010000107.1, read on the forward strand.
CCTGTAGCTGGTACATATAAAAAATGGTGTACAGAGAACGGAAGAAAATATTTCTCTGTAGCTTCAGGCGGCGGAACAGGAAGAACACTTCATCCAGATAACGTAGCAGCAGGGCCTGCAAGTTACGGTATGACTGATACTATGGGAAGAATGCACAGCGACGCTCAATTTGCAGGTTCATCATCAGTACCGGCACACGTAGAGATGATGGGTGTAATCGGTATGGGAAATAACCCGATGGTAGGTGCGACGGTAGCGGTAGCAGTAGCGGTAGAAAAGGCTATGGCGTAATTTCCGTAGGCTGAGCGAAGCGAGCCTGACGTTGAAGTTATAAAAAATTAAAAAGGGAGCTAAAAGGCTCCCTTTTTTATACCCCTGTAACCAGTACACATATTAATATTACAGGTACTGCAAATTTTAATAAAATATTAAAGACTCCGCCTAAAAAACCTTCCCCGAAAACCTTCTTCCAAAAATAAGGAATACTCCAGCCTGCAATTAAGCATATAATCAATGTGTTAAACGGTAAAAATATGTTTGAAGTCGTATAATCCAATAAATCAAATATTGTTTTATCAAATATTTTAAAGTCGCTTAAAACTCCGAATGATAATGAAGCAGGTATACTTATAACAGCAATTATAGCGGTAGTAATAATTGCCGCTTTTTTTCTCGAAATTTTAAAGTTATCAATAAAAGCTGCAACCGAAGTTTCCATCATACTGATACCTGAAGTTATGGAAGCAAAGAATAAAAGAGCAAAAAATATTAATCCGAAAAATGCGCTGCAAGGCAATTGAGAAAACATTTGAGGCATTGAAATAAAAGCCAGCGACGCACCTGCGGACGGTTCTACTCCGAATGAAAATACAATGGGGAAAATCATAATTCCTGCGGTTATTGCAATTATGGTATCGCAAATTATTAGTGTGTAAGCAGATTTAACAATATTTGTATCATCTTTCATGTAGCTACCGTATGTAAGAATTGTACCCATTCCGATACTCAAGGTAAAAAGAGCCTGCCCGAGGGCGGTTAATATCATTGTTTTGTCAAAATGAGAGAAGTCGGGTTTAAACATAAAAAGTAATCCGCTTTTAGCTCCGGGAAGCGTTAATGCAAATATTGCAAGTATTGTTAATATTAATGCAAATAACGGCATCATTAAGTTATTCGCTTTTTCAATACCTTTATTCACTCCTCTGTACGGAAAAATTGCAGTCATTATTAAAAATAAAATTGTTAAAAAACAAGGCATAAATGTTTGAGAACTAAATGAGGAAAAATAAATCGCAAAGTTTTGGGGAAGTTGATTTTTCAAAAATATCCAAATATAGTTTAAAATCCAGCCGCCTACAACGAAGTAAAAACAAGGGATTAAGGTAACGGTAAGAATGCAGAGCCATCCGACCCACTTGTATTTTGGACTTATTGAACAAAATGTTTTAACGGCATCTTGTTTATACAGCTTCCCAAGCCCTAATTCACAGCATAAAGGAATAATACAAATAAGTGCAATTATTAAAAGATAAGTAAAAAGAAAAACAGCTCCGCCGTTTTTTCCCATAATATAAGGGAAACGCCAAATATTCCCAAGACCTACCGCACTTCCGACAGTCGCAATAATAAATGATAAATGCGAACTCCATTCGGGTCTTTTATCTTCCATATTTATATCTCCGGCTTGTAACAAAATTAAGATAACATATTTTTAAGCTTTTGTTAATATTATGTTAAAAGTTAGCAAATTTTTTTTTTAGCTGTATTATGTAAATAGGTCTTATAGGAGTAAAAAATAAATGAAAATTTCTGCATTAACAACAGGAATGTCCTTTAAAAGGGCGTTAACAACACGTGAGAAAAAAGAGTACGAAAAAGTATGCAATGAAGCAAGAAAAGAATTAGATTTGGGAAAAACCAGTGCAACCATATTTGATTTTTCATTTCCCACAAAAAGTCATGACACGGGGATAGGAACAAGCTTTTCAAAAGATGCACAAGAAATGGCAGGCTTTTTAAAAACAATGTGCGGCATAAATTCAATTCAATTACAGCCGCAAGGTGAAATTTCAAACTATGTACGTTCGCCGTATTCAGGCACCAGTTTTTCTTTAGGCGCACATTTGATTGATTTAACAAAATTAACAGATGAAAAATACGGAAAACTTTTAGACAAAGCGGATTTAAATTCTGATTATATGAATCGTACCAAATGGCATGACGCCGTAAATTATAATAATGTTTTTGCAAAAGACGGACAAAAAGCAATGTTGAAAAAAGCTTATGCTAAGTTTGCAAAACTGGATAAAAATTCTCCGTTGAAGAAAGAATTTAATCGTTTTAAAGATGAAAATTCATATTGGTTAGAAAATGACGCACTTTTTGAAGCTTGTGCGATAAGTAACGATTCTGAAGATATGAGCTTATGGTCTGAACGCGATAAAAATATATTTGCAACACCTCAGGGCGATACGGAAAGAATTGAGCAATTAAAACAAGTTACTGATAATGATGGTAATAATGTTGTAGATTATGAAGAATTCGTGCAATTTATAGCTGATAAGCAGCAAAAAGAATCAAGAGAAGAATTTCATAAACAAGGTATAGAAATATACGGTGACTGTTTAATCGGATTTTCACAAAAAGATTACTGGGCGCATAAATCAGCATTTTATCCTAATTATGAATTCGGATGTGAAATATCTCCCGGGAAATATTCATGCTGGTCACCGGCTGTAGACTTCAGTAAAATTGACTCTGAAGCCGGAGAATTAATATATAACAAGTTTGATAAATTCTTTAAGCGTTATGATGGCGTAAGAATAGATGCGGCATGGCAATTTATACATCCTTTAATATGTGAACCGTATAAACATAACGGTAATGACGTATTTGATGAAAACGGAAATAAAATGGGCAGAAAAGTCCATAATCAGCCTCATGTAAGAAAAAACGGCGCACATATTCTGAAAGATATAATACTAAAAGCCGCAGACGAAAATGGAGTAAAAAGAGATAAAATCTTTTTAGAGTTACTTGGCGGAAATTCTTATGACTCGCTAAATGTGGTTAAAGGGACAGGTACATCATTAATCCACATTACGCGTTACGGAAAGGATGATTGGGGACGTGTAAAGTATTACGAAAGCAGCGGCGACCACTATCAAGGAATGCAAAGAGGGGAATATATTATAGGCCCCGGAACTCATGATGATTTAACATTATTAGAGCAAGTTGAAAATGCAGGTAATCGTGCGGGTTATTTGGCTAACGATTTATGTTTAAATGAACATGAACTCAGACAATCAAGGCCGAAACTTGCACAAGCTATATTTGCGGAACTTTTTACTACAAAAGACCAATTTGCTACTTTACCTGATATTTTAGGCTCTTATCAAAGAATAAATCAGCCGAATACCAAAGAAGGTAATTGGACATACAGAACAAATCCAAATTTTGAACAAGATTATTTTGTTAAGCTTTCCGAAGGAAAAGGGTTAAACACACCTGATGCATTAAGTAAAGCAATAAAGGCAAAAAATCACGGTTCTGATTCTGCTTTAACTCAAAAACTTGATTATTTCGCAAATATCTTAAGACAAAAAGATTAATCTCAACTAAAAAACAGATAAAGAATGTATATTAAGAGCAAGAGATGGGATATATTCCCATCTCTCAACTTTTTGGCAGATATATTTCTGCTATTTGGAATTATTGTTTATTTTACTTGATTTAGTTATTCATCATAAAAATAGGCTGCCCGGGCATGGATGTTTTGCAATTTCCCTGAGCATTAAGTTTTAAAGCCATTGCTTTGTCTGCATTATATTGACTTATACAAGATTTCTTTATTTCTTCAATACTTACAGTTTTTCCCATTCCTTGTGCAAAACTTGCAGCCATTTCAGCACCCATCTGACATTCTCTTTCCGGTACAACTCTTGCGTCATATAAAACACTTGCCTGTTTCCCGTTAATCATACCTTTGCAGTTATAAATTTTACTTGTATCTAACTCAGCTGCCAAAACTGTTTGGCTCAAAAATAATAGTCCAATGCCAACTAATAAAGTGTTAATGAATATTTTCATATTTCCTCCTTTAAATATAATTTTATTATATTTTTTTAAATTTTAAACTCGTATAATTAATTGAAAAATTGACTTTTTAGATTTTTTATGGTTATTTATAAATAGAGATTTTAATCACGAAAGGACTCGAAACATTATGGCAACAAAAAGCAAAACAACTAAAAAAACTGCTTCCCAAAGCAAAAAAAATGTTGAAGCTTTAGAAAAAGCATTAAATCAGTCTAATGTTGTAGAAACACTTGACCAGCTCGAAGTGTTAATTTCTAAAGTAAAAAAAGCTCAAAAAATATTTGAAACATATTCACAAGAACAAGTAGACGCGATTTTTAAAGCAGCAGCAGCTGCGGCTGATAAAGCACGTATTCCGCTGGCTAAAATGGCTGTCGAAGAAACAGGCATGGGCGTTTTGGAAGATAAAATTATTAAAAATCACTACGCTTCAGAATATATTTATAATAAACATAAAAATGCCAAAACATGCGGTATTATTAAAGAAGATAAGGCTAACGGTATTAAAATTGTTGCCGAACCTAGGAGTTTTAGCAGGAATTGTTCCTACAACTAATCCTACTTCAACTGCAATATTTAAGTCCTTAATATCATTAAAAACAAGAAACGGGATAATCTTTTCACCGCACCCGAGAGCAACGAAATCCACAATAGCTGCCGCAAAAGTAGTATTGGAAGCAGCAGTTAAAGCAGGCGCTCCGGAAAATATTATCGGCTGGATAGATGTTCCCTCTATTGAATTATCAAGTGCTTTAATGAACCATAGTGAAATAGATTGCATACTGGCAACGGGCGGCCCCGGCATGGTTAAAGCCGCTTATTCATCAGGTAATCCCGCATTGGGCGTAGGCCCCGGTAATACTCCTGCGGTTATTGATGAAACTGCCGATATTAAAATGGCTGTATCTTCAATATTAATGTCAAAAACATTTGATAACGGTATGATTTGTGCTTCCGAACAATCTGTTATCGTAGTAGATAAAGTTTATGAAGCAGTCAAAAAAGAATTTGTATACCGCGGTGCATATTTGGTAAATAAATCAGAAACACAAAAATTAATAGATTTACCGATAATTGATCCGAAAAGAGGAACCGCTCATCCTGAGATTGTAGGACAAAGCGCACATAGAATAGCAGAACTTGCAGGATTTAAAACACCTGATAATGCTAAAATCCTTTTAGTTGAAAGACCAAAGGTAGATTGGAATGACCCGTTCAGCCGTGAAAAATTATCACCTGTTTTATCAATGTATAAAGCAAAGAATTTTGAAGAAGCTGCTGAAATGGCTTATGA
>CANPXC010000108.1 GCA_947585605.1 Candidatus Gastranaerophilales bacterium
TGTTATCTTGAAGATATACGGTATATGCACCTATTGATTGAGTTATTCCGCCGACTTCCGTTGCTACTATTTTATGTTTTGATGCTCTGATTGAATCAAGCAAGGTCGTTTTACCGTGGTCTACATGCCCCATTATACTTATAACCGGAGCGCGGTTTTCCAATAATGATTCATCCACATTTTTTATTGCTTTTTCTTTTTCTTCTTTTTCAAGCTCTTGCTCGATATATTCATTTAAGTCTTCTTCCAAGACCTCAAGCTCAAAACTTTCGCATATTTTTTTCTGCGTATCTACGGCTATTACTTCATTTACTGTTGTTAATATTCCCTGCATCATCAGATATTTTACAATATCAGCCGGTGATTTCTTAATTTTTTCCGCCAATTCCCCTACCGTTAAAGGTTTATTTATAACAACTTGAGTAATTACTTCCGTTTCGTTATTGTCTTTTGCTTTTTTCTTATGCTTTTGAGAAATTGTCTTTTCAAGACTGATTAACTCTTGTTCTTCTTCCTTATTTTTATATTGTTTTTTCTTTTCTTTCGCTCCTTTTTTCTTGTATGCAGAATTAGGCGCTGATTTACCTTCATAAATATCTTGAGGTATTATATGGTGCTGCAGCGGTTTTTTATTAAAGGAAGATCTTTCCGGTCTGTCCTTGTTTTCCGTTTTTTGTTCGGGCTTATTTCTGTCAAACCCTGGTTTTTTATCCGCCCGTTCCGTTTTCTCAAAACGATTTGGATTTTTTGGTTGAAATTTTGAGGATAATTTATTTTCTTTTGATTTATTTTGAGCTGCTTCCTGCATTCTCAGTCTGTTAGCAGCGGCTGCCATTTCTTGGCGCTTCTTTTGACTGTTGCGGTTATTATATTCCAATAGTGAACGTATTTGCGGAACATTTTGTTTTACATCTTTTTCTTCAGCTTTAACTTCGGCTTCTTCCGGTGACTTGTTTTCTTTTGGAGTTTGAACATGCAGTGTATTTTTTATTTCTTTTTTTTCAACTTGCGGTTTTTGTTCCGCTTCTTTTTCCCTTGCTTTATTATCTTCAGCTTTCTTATTTTCTGAAACGGCAGGGGATTTCGCTTTTTTTATTATAAATGCTTTTGGTTTTTTAACTGTTTCACTGCTTTTTGCCGCACTGAATGACGCTTTTATTTTCTCCATCTGTGCGGGAGTTAAATTACTTGAATGTGATTTTACTTTTATATCCAGTTTTTGTTCCAGATACTCAATAAAATCTTTATTTGTCATACCGTATTCTTTTGCAAGTTCATATACTCTTTTATTCTCAACAGTCATTATTATGTCCTATTTATTTTTTCAACCATATAATAGTTGTAACACAATTTACTTCTTAAGTAAATTACAGAGTTCATCGCGCTTCGTTTCGCTTAATTCGCCTTTTAATATTTGTTTTATTTTATTGCCTTTTAGTGCTTTTTCTATGCAGCATGATGAATTTTTACATATATATACAGAACGCCCTTGATATTCGTTTTTATTATTTAACATAATATTACCTGTTTTGTAATCACGGGTAATCCTATGTAATTCAGCCTTGTCCTTTATTTCTTTGCATATTATGCATTGTCTTAAAAATTTTTTATTCAAACGATTTTTCCTTAATTACTATGTCTAAGTACTCATTTAATTTTTCTTTGGCATGATTTAATGTATATGAACTTGAATTCAGAATATAATTGCTGTTATCTTCGCATTCGATAAATTCTTCATCATTATCAACACGATTTATAATATTCTTTTTATCGGTAACAATTGTATAAGAATATTTTTCATTTAACTTTATGAAATCATAATTATCCGCTAAACAGCCGTTGGCGCAGTCATATAATACATCAATTAACTTAACATCCAATAACGGAATTAATGAAACAAAATCATAATTTTGAAACCCGTTAAATATCTGTATTATTTTAAAATCTTCGTTTTTAATTTCAATTTTTAAGCCGATTATCCCCATATAATTATCCGAATACTTTGTTATATCGTCCAAAATGGGATAAATTACGCGCTGCAGTACTTTTACATACATATTCTCCGAAAATTTAGTCGAAGGTGCTATTATTTCCGTAACATTATTTTCTCCGTGATGATTTTCATTTTGAATTGAAGAGTGCGTTCTTTCTGCGCATATCAACGGCAATGCATTATATCCGTCCGTTATAAAGTATACGTACAGCGGATTTTCTCCGGAATAACTTTCTATTATGATTTTTTCATTATCATCTTCAAATAATTTTTGAATACCCTCTTTCGCCTTTGAAAATGAATAATATGTTTCATTTTTGTATTCCATTAACGTGAAATCATTTGAAATTATTATCGGAAATTTAGAATTTCTGATATAGTCAACAGCAAGGTTTTCTCGGTCAAAAATTCCGAATTTTGGTGTATTTATTTTTAACTTATAAAAAACTTTTTTAGCAATGCTGTTGAAGTAAGTAATTCTTGCAGCTTCTGAATATGGGGCAAAAATTAGCAGATTTGCATTTTTAAATTCATCCGCAATACCGTTTATTATTGCCAGTTTTGATAAGGAAACGGTGAAATCTATTTCATTATTTTTGACAAAATCAATAATTGAAGCAATATCATTTTCTTTTATTCCAATGGGAGTGTAATACTCATTATCAGAAAAATCATCCGAAGTAATATAAATATCATGTTCTCCGCTTTGCAATTTTATAAACTGAGCCAAAAGCTTAGAATTAAAATCTGACCCTGCAATTAATATCTTCATCTTACTTTAAATCTTTTCTTAAAATAGCTGCACCTTTTAAATATACATGCTTTATCTCATTTTGCGCAAGTTCCGTGTTAATAGTAATAAGAATTCTTAAACATTTTTGCAGTGAATTTTTAATATTTAATTCGCTTACGCACATCATGGGAACATATTTCCACTGCGGGAATTCTTCTCTGGCGCATTTCGCGGGATAAACACAATCGATATCATCAGTCATCGTAAATATAACGTTCGAAATATCTTCAACAGAAACGGCATTTTGATTTTGTATTTCATTTATTAATTCAACAACCGCATTTTTAACAGCTTGAGGAGTATTATCATCTACCGTTATTGCCCCTCTAATTCCGCGTTGAAACATATTATTCTCCTATTTTTAGTCCTTGTTTTAGCTGAGCGCCGTTTGCAAAGTCATAAGCATTCATTACACCTTTACTTTCAGGCTTGACTTTAGAAATTAATATAACTCCATTGCCTGTATTTATTTGTATCCCTGATTTTGAAACGTTTAAAATTTCTCCTGCTTCCTTATCACTATAGATAGGAAGCTTTTTTGTTTCCAAAACTTTAATTATTTTTTGATTATAGAAAGTATAAGCCGTGGGGAAATCAACCATGGAACGGACTTGATTATGTATATAATCTGCGGAATTATTCCAATCTATTAATCCGTCTTGTTTTACAAATTTTTTTGCGATACAAACGCCTTCTTCACCTTGTTTTTTGGGTGATATATTACCGTTATAAAGCCCTTTAATTGTTGAACATAACAACTGCGGGGATTTTTCACTTATAATTTGTTTTAATTCAATGTCATTCATGTCTTCCGTGATTATTATTTCTTGAGTTTCACATATATCTCCCGCGTCAAGCTCAAGAACTGTAAGCATTGTTGTTATTCCGGTTTTTGTATCACCGTTAAATATACATCTTTGAATTGGATTAGCACCTCTATACTTAGGAAGAAGTGAAGCATGTAAATTTATGGTTGAAAACTTAGGTATATCAAGCACCTCTTGAGATAAAATTTGACCAAATGCAAATGTGATAAAGAAATCAGGATTAATTGCTTTCAGTTTATTAATTAAATCGGTATCTTTACTGATTTTTTCGGTCTGGAAGCAAACAACATTGTTATCAGCCGCACAAATTTTTATAGGAGGCGGAGTTAGCTTATTCCCTCTGCCTTTCGGACGATCAGGCTGGGTTACTACGGCTTCAACACTAATATCTTTATCCTTTATTAAGGTTTCAAGACTCTTTTGCGCAATATCCGGAGTACCCATAAAAACTACTTTAATCAAGTTTATTCTCCTTTTGCGGAAGAATCCGTTTCGGGCGGATTTTTTAATATTTCTTCTTCAAGTTCTTTTTCGTCAAGCAAATAATCTGCATCTACGGGATTTAACCCTTTTTCCGTAAGTATTTTGTCTGCTTCAAATCTGTTCCTGCAGTGGTCTATGAATAAAATTCCGTCAAGATGGTCAAATTCATGCTGAATTGCTCTTGCAAGGAGTGAACCTTCATCTGCTTCAAGAATAAACGGTCTGCCTTTTATATCAAGTGCCTTGACTTTTACATATTTGTATCTTCTGACGTTTGTATATGCATTGGGAAAGCTTAAACATCCCTCATAAGAATTAACCGCACCTTCTCTTTTTAATATTTTAGGATTAATAAAAGTAATAGGATTCATTGTTTTAGGGTCTGTACCAACGTCAATTACAAAAATCCTCAAGTTCTCACCCACCTGCGGAGCGGCTAAACCCACTCCGTTAAGTGTATACAGTGTATCATAAAGGTCATCAACCAATATTTGAACTTTTTTAGATATTTTATGAACTTCTTTTGATTTTTCTCTTAATGAGGGTGTACCGTACTTAACAATTTTTTTTACTGTCATCCGTTTATTTCCTTATTCTTAAATTCCTCAGTTTTGGCAGCGTCCTCGCCGTTATCTACAATTTTTGCGTGCCTGTTTAAAATTATCATAACTATAGATATTATAACAGCATAAAGGAAATATTTTGTAGTATCGGAAGCTGCAATAAAAGTGGCAAGCCACCCTGTAAATATAGAAAATGCCACAAGCACCAGAACAGCTTTATTTTGAGATAATCCAAGGTTTAATAATTTATGATGTATATGTTCCGCGTCGGCAACAAATGGCGATGTGCCTTTCAATATCCTTCTTAAGGAAGAAAATGTAATATCTATAATCGGTACTGATAGTATTAACAAGGGAACGTACATATTTATATCACTTGATTTCATTGAATACATTACTGATAATGTCGCCAGCAGAAAACCGGCGAATAAAGCGCCCGAATCACCCATAAATATTTTGGCGGGATGAAAATTATATGTTAAAAACCCGAGCATTGAACCTGCCAAGATAAAGGCGACCAAACTTATTACCACATCCGAAGGCACAAGTGATATCGCCATAAGCCCCAATGTAACGGAACTTATTGTTATTACACTGCCTGCAAGTCCGTCTACTCCGTCTATAAAGTTTACCGCATTACTTATACCTACAATCCAGCCTATAGTTAAAAAATACGATATTAAAGGATGAATTTGAATATTTCCAATAAACGGTACAAATATTGAAGTAATTTTTACCCCCAGGCAAAATACAATTGTCGCTATTGATATTTGAATAATAAATTTAAATTTTGCACTTAACCCATATACATCATCCACTAATCCGAGCAGAAACATTAATGAGCTTCCGAGTAGTAGTCCTGAAAGCAGTGAGCGGTGAGGATAATAACTAAGAATGATTAATGCAAAAAAGGCAAGCACCGTGCAAAACCATATAGCGGCGCCTCCAAGCCTTGGAATAGGATGAGAATGAATTTTCCTTTCGTTTGGTTTATCCATCAAACCC
>CANPXC010000109.1 GCA_947585605.1 Candidatus Gastranaerophilales bacterium
CTCAGTGAAGAGCCTCGTTGCTATAGCTCTTTGCGAGCAGGAGCGAGCAATAGAGATATAGTACCTACTTGGCGGTCCCGCCATTTAAAAGAGGGTGTAAGCCCTCTTTTTTTGTGGACTGACAGAGGCGAGAACTCAGTGAAGAGCCTCGTTGCTATAGCTCTTTGCGAGCAGGAGCGAGCAATAGAGATATAGTACCTACTTGGCGGTCTCGCCATTTAATTCAAGAGCTTTTTTAGAAGCTCTTTTTTGTTGTCCTAATTGCGTTTCAGTGAGTTCGAACCTTCCGTTTTGAGAACGACTTAAATGATTCATTTCAATTATGTCATAGAACACAGGATACAGTGTTACATCTATTTTTTGGGCATGTGCAATAAAGTTCGAACCTATAATTTCACAAATTGTTCTTTTCTGTGAAGGGGTAGATTTGATGAAAATATTACTTGCATCCTTGCAAAACTTTATTATTAGGTCAGACTGTTTATAGAACTCGTCATCAGCCTTATCTATATATGCCAATTTTTCTCTTAATTCTGTTTTCTCGGCATTCAACTGTTTATAAGTATTATTCCATAACTCATCTTCATTACCGTCTGTGTTTCTAAGCATTCGTTTATAACCATTAGCAAGCATCGATTCATTCAAGGAAGAAGGATACATTGAACTCGACAAGTTCATTAAAAATTCTATCAGTAATCATATTGACAATGAGGGATTTAGTCAGTTGTACGAAAAAATCGTACAACTGAAACTGAAAGCAAGTGATGGCAAAAAATATGCTACAGATTGCACTGATGTAGAAACTTTATTGCGTATAATTCAATCTGTTCCTTCAAAGAAAGCTGAACCGGTTAAACAATGGTTAGCAAAAGTAGGATATGAAAGAATGAAAGAAATGGCTGACCCGACAATAGCTATTGATAGAGCCAGAGAAACATACAAAAAACTTGGGTATAGCGAAAAATGGATTCAGCAACGAATGACAGGTCAAGAAACCAGAAATAAGCTGACAGACTACTGGAAAGACCACGAAATAAGGGAAGGTGAAGAATATGCCATTCTTACAAACATTATTCATCAAGAATGGAGCGGATTATCCGTAAAAGGACATAAGAACTTAAAGGGCTTAAAATCACAAAACCTTAGAGACCACATGTCGGAAGCTGAACTTATCTTTACCGCTCTAGCTGAACTTTCAACAAGACAAGTAGCTGAAAGTGAAAATGCGATAGGAATGGAAGAAAATAAGCATGCAGCTATTAAAGGCGGAAAAGTTGCAAACAGGGCAAGAAAAGACTTTGAGCAAACCACAGGGCAGAAAGTTGTAACAGGTGATAACTTCTTACCTCGAAGCAAGAAACCAAAGCAGATTAAGAAGAAAGATTAACTTTAATTACTCTGTATCCAGTCTATTATATCTTTGAAATTATTCAATGTTTTCTGTTCAAAATTAGAACTTGTAAGCCCATTTGTATTGACTTTCTCAATAAAAAGTCTTGCCCAAAGTTCTTTTTTGCCATAGCTTTTGGCTAATCTAACATTATTTGTATTATTGTGAGGAATATCCTTTGCCTTTATAGTATTTATGCTACCAAATCAAGTGAAGATATAAGATAGCATATCTTATTGACAACTTGAGAACTGTTTAGGTGTTCGTAATATCTTTCAATAAGTTCGAACCCAGAAGCATCAATTCCGCCATTTAAAAGAGGGCGTAAGGCCTTTTCATTTGCTTTCTTACAAGCTTAGACATTGTAAAAATATTATTCGGGTGATTATCAGCCAATTCAATTTTTTTTATATCACAGCCTGTAATATATTTATAATGATTTATATAAATTCCGATAGAGTTTATATTTTATTTTTAAATCTTTTCTCTTTTTTCCAAAAGAAAGTTTAAATAATATTTTATAAACTATAGATGTAAATTTTAATTTCTTTTTAAATTTTCGAATTGTTTTTTTATTCCGGATATTGTTTTTTTGTTCATCATTTTGTTTTGATAAAGCCTTATTAAGGAAATCTATTGATTTTTGACGTTCTTTTATAAGTATGTTATTCACTTTTTGATAATCAATATGATTTTTTAAGAGTTCATCCAAATTAACGTTATTATCTCCCGTAACATAGAACTTATCCGGTATTTCAAGAAGATTAAACAGTGATAAAATTCTTGCGTCATTGTTAGTCTCACTTACAAAAACAAATTGCTTGTTAAAAATAATACAGAAACAAACACCGTGAAATGAGTTAGTTATTACAAAATTTGAGTTTTTTATATAACTGAGCCAATCTTCAACATTAACTTTTTTATCATACGTAATTGATTGATAATTACTTAATTTTTGTTTTAAATCCTGATTTTTATTATTGATTAAATAATGAATAATTTCAGTGGAAGGTTTTTTATCGGAAGATAAATATTCCCAAATTTGTTTATCTATGATAAAAACAGGGTCAAGGACGTGTTCAGCCGTTAAATTAAATTCTTTTTTGCATATTGATACTCCGGAATTTTCACGGACAGAAATGTCATTAAAACGGGATAAAAGTATTTCGAATACGGTTTTTAAGTGAATATCATTATTAAACTCCGGTATTCCGAAGGAGGCAGCAAATGCAATTTTTTTATTACTGTCATTAACAAATTTAAGTAAGTATTCACCTTGTGAAACATTGGCAAATCCCGGATTAAATACTTGGTCCGAACCAACAATAAAAGCGGAAAAAAAGTCATTTAATTCTTCTAAATTTTTTTGAGTAGTTATCTGCGGCGTTAAATATATATTTTTATTCCTGAATTCATCAAAATCGGAAATATCTTTAATTTTGTCATCCCAGGCTTTAAAATTAATGTTTATGGCATTATATCCTTTATCGGTAAGATATTTATTGAGTGCAAATGAGGTTAAAATCGCGCCGAAATTGTAGTTGGAATAATGAAGATTAAGCAGGGCAATATTGTTGTTTTTGTTTATTAATCGTTTTATTAAATCGTTTATGTTTTCATTTTCAAAATTTTCAAAAAATTTTTTTCTGCAAGGGTTATAAGCTGAAGGCTCCATTAGGTTACGCTGTAATGATAGTTCTCTTTTAGATTTTACTAATATTAGCACATTTTTTAATTCATTTAAAAGGAAATTCCCCCCCCTACGGCAGCAAAGGAATTAACACTGATAAGGCTCACGCCTAAATTATCATCAAGGGATTTATCAAGTCTTTCAATACCCCAATAATCACCAATTGTTATATCGGAACATCTGTATTCTTGTGAAAACGGACATTTATAGCAAGAATTTCTTAGAAATAAGTTATTTAAAAACCCGTCGACATAACTTGTTTTATTATTACTATAAACTAATTTGTCGTCATGGCGGATGGAAAGATTTCTATCTTTCCATCCGCCATCTCTAAAGTCTATTGTTATATGACTTTCCCCCGCGGATTTTATTCCGTTATCGTCGAGGAATCTATTAAATATTTTTTGTGAAGGCACCCCGTGACATATAATATCTGCTATATATAAATTTTTGTATTCTTTACCTAAAAATAATCTTAAACCTGCAGCTTGACAAGGTGTACCTATAAAAGCAACAATTTTATCATCTTTTAATAAATTTTCTATTTCTTTATAGCAGTGACCTATCTTACTTTGAAAATATTTACTGCCTCTCATATAATTAAAATCATTATAATTATTAGTTATTATGTGTTTAAGTTCACCGTCAATCCAGGCAGCGGCACATATATACCCGCCTTTTTGAATTACATATTGTGCTATTGCATCGGCAATCCCGCCTGAAGCACTTTTTCTTCTTTCTTCTTTATTTTTTTTAAATCCCGCATAATATTTTGGTTTATTTTTATGAATAATTTTATCAATATTATTTATTTGGCAAACCTTGCTGCATTTATTACAATTAATACATTTTTCTTTATCAATAACCGGATACAAAAAGCCTTCGTCATTTTCGGTAAGTTTTATTGCACCTTTTGGACATATTTGTTCACAAGCTCCGCAGCCTGTACATAATTCATTCTGATTGTAGTTAATCATTTTTTTCCCCCCCCCCTACACTTATATTGTTATTTAATTTTTGCCGTATTGCTGCCTTTTTTGCTGCATCATTTCCCGATATTTTTCCGGCGACGGTCTTTTTTGATTTTTTGCTGATGATTGATAACCTTGATTTTGCCGTGTATTTTGATGTTGATATTGTCTTGTTGAATTGGCATTTCGATTTGGTTTTTTATTACCGTATTGAGTTTGTGTTTTGCCTTGCGGATATTGAATTTGTGTTCGATTTATATTTGTATTCTCATTTACATCAATATTTTGAGCAATATTACTTCTTTCGGAAAAATTGATAAAGTAGTCTTCTAACGGTTTATATCCTAAGTCCTTCATTAAAGAATTCCAATTGGCGGGGAGTTCTATTTTTATTGTTGCCATTCCGCCTCCGGGGACCGTTAATACTTTATTTCTGTTAGCGTCACCTGTTACAATAAATGCTGTTTTACCTTTTTTTAGTACGGGAACGGTTTCAATTTGCGCTTTATTCGTCCAGAACAGCCAATTTGGCGTATTTGTAATTTGAGCCTGCTCCTCTTGAGCGATTTTTGTTTTATGCTGCTCTATAGTGTAGTGTTTACCTTCAAATGAGCTGCCGGGATTTGCCCAGTAATTTGCGTATACTCTTTCATCCAAAGGTCTGCGAGCTGTTTTTATAAGTGCATTTTCAAGCTCGTTTTGGTTAGCAAATTTTTTGGCTAAATCTCTTGCAACGTATTCTGTTATTAATATTGTTCTGTATACAAAAGGCGTACCGCCGCCAAGTGCAAACTGTTCCTTTTCAACGCAATCCCACGCCATAAGTTCTAAAATTTTATCGGCATTTGATGTAGCAGGCGTTAAGTTGTTTCCCCAATTGAGTGAAGAAGCCGCAGTTAATGTGTTATCGTCTTTATTATATCCTTTCAGAACATGGTATGGCTGCCAGCCTATACGCGATATTGCTTCTTCGTCTTCCGCCATTGCCCAAGATGAAAGATAGCCGAATGTACCCATTCTGTTCTTTTTAATGTCATATCCGCCCAAATTAATTAAAGCCAGGTCAATAAATCTGCCTAGTTTTTTATTCTTTGGTGATGAAATTTCTCCCCGGGCGCAGTCGAAACCTAACTGCCGTGCTACAGGCCCGTTTAACCAGACAAACGGAGTCCAGGCATGCGTGCTGGAAAGCGTTTTTCTGAATTCTCCGTTCATCATTGCTTTTGTAAATGCAATTAATATAGGCATATATTCTGGCGGACAGCCTGCCATTGCACCTACTGTCGCGACCTGATGAACGGTAACTTTTCTGTAATTCGGCGGAATATTACCTATTACACTATCTTTTGATAATGGAGTGTATTTAAAAAATTCATTAACAACACTTTCCGTGGGCGGAATTATCGGTGTTCCGTCCGTCCAGCCCTGTAGTTCAAAAAATTGCTGAACTTCATCAAGAGAACCTGAAAATACAAATTCATCACCGTTATTTTTTATACTTGAAAGAGCTTCTTCTGTTTCCTCTTTTGTTATTGGTTCACGCCCATCATACATATTACCATCGCACTTTGGCGTCAAAATTCCACATGAG
>CANPXC010000110.1 GCA_947585605.1 Candidatus Gastranaerophilales bacterium
GCTGATACGTTCGGGATTTAAGAAACGTTCAAACAATAAGTGATGTTTTATCGGGTCAAGGTCAGTAATTCCAAGCGCGTAAGCGACCAAACTCCCAGCGGCGGAACCTCTGCCCGGGCCTACCGGAACACCGTGTGTTTTTGCATAATTTATAAAATCCCATACAATAAGGAAGTAGGCGTCAAACCCCATTTTATTAATTATTTCAAGTTCATATTTAAAACGTTCTTCTATTTCCGGTGTTATTTCTTTATATCGCTGGCTCAGTCCTTTCTTTACAAGGTAACCCAAGTACGATGGGATTGTATAGTTGGTCGGTACATCAAAGGAAGGCAGAATATTTTCTCCCATTTTTATTATTACGTGGCATTTGTCCGCAACAACCGCGGTATTTTCTATTGCACGTTCAAATGTTTCAGAATCAAGCCATTTAAAAGACTCTCTGAGTTCTTCAATTGTTTTTACATAAAATTCAGTGTTGGGTAAAAATTTAAATCTTTTTTCTTCTTCTTTCAGCGCGTTTGTATTAATACACAATAACGTATCATGCCAGTCTGCGTCTTGTTTTTTCAGATAATGGCTGTCATTGGTTATAACCATTTCAATATTTAGGTCTTTTGCAATATTAATTAATTCGGCGTTTGCTTTTTTTTCATCGGGCAGATTATGGTCTTGCAGTTCGATATAGAAATCGTCTTTAAAAAGATTTTTGTAGTATTGAGCAGTCTTTTTTGCGCCTTCTTTGTTTCCGTTAATAATTTGTTTTGATATTTCACCTTGAATGCAGGCAGATAAGCATATTAAACCTTCACTATGTGTTTCAAGCAGTTCTTTATTAATTCTCGGGCGTCTGTAAAACCCTTGTATATGTGCTATGGAAACTAATTTTACCAGATTTTGATAACCGGTATTATTTTTTGCCAGTAAAACTAAGTGGTAGCGTTCTGCGTTATTGTCTTTTTCGTCTTGTATATCGCCGTTTATAATATAAAACTCGCAGCCGAGTATAACTTTAAACTGTTTATCTTTACCGAGCCTGTATAACTCAATTGCACCGTACATAACGCCGTGGTCGGTGACTGCTACCGCGTCAAAATTATGTTCTTGAGAAAATTCAATAAGCTCTTTGTTCCTAATTGCTCCGTCAAGTAAACTGTATTCCGAATGTACATGCAAAGGCACGTAACGCATTTTTATCCCTTTAAATCCCAACTGACTTATATAATAATTTTACACATTATAAATTTAAATGTAAATTAAAAATGATGTTATGTTAAGTTAAAATTTCCGCAAGCATTTTTTCTTTGTATTCGCTTATTGCAGTTAATTTTATTGTTTGTAATGTGTCTTTATAACTGTCATCGCCGTCAATTAATACGTTTATATAGTTCTTTGTTACGCCTTTTAATAAATTTGTTTTTTTATCACGCTGTTTCTCTATAATTACTTCATTTTGTGTTCCGAGATTCTTTTTGAAAAATTCTTCAATCTTTTCATCGGATACTTTTTGTATTAATTCCGCACGTAACTTTTTTTCACTGTCTTTAATTTGATTTTCCATTTTGCAGGCTATTGTTCCCTGCCTTAGCGAGAAAGGAAAAACATGTATTTTGGAAAGCTCTGTTTCCTTAAGGTTTTTTAGAGTAATTTCAAAATCTTCTTTACTTTCTGACGGAAATCCTGCAATTATGTCACTTCCTATAAATGCATTTTTAAATTTTTCGTTTATGTATTTAATCAAATCTTTAATTTGTTCTTCACTGTAGTGCCTGTTCATGTTTTTTAGCGTTTTATTGCATACCGATTGCAATGAAAGGTGAAAGTGAGGGCAAAACTTTTCGGATTGCGACAAAAAGTCTATAAATTCTTTATCTAATTCCAACGGATTTAATGAACCCAGTCTGTATCTTTTTATTTCGGATTTTTCAACTTCTTCAAGCAGATTTTTAAGCTGCAGCTTTGTTGAAAAGTCCCTTCCCCATTGCCCTATGTGTATTCCCGTTAATACGGTTTCCAAATATCCTTCTTTTGCAAATAAATTTATTTGCTCAATAACATTTTTTATTGGATTGGAACGGCTTTTCCCTCGTGCAAAAGGAATTGTACAATAACTGCACCTGTTATCACAACCGTCTTGGATTTTTACTGAAGCTCTTGTTCTTTTTGTTTGGTTTAGCTTTTCGTATCTGAATTCTTCGTGACAAAATATATCACTTACTGCAAATTTTTCACCGGTGTTTAAAATTTTTACAATATCATTTTTTTCATAATTTCCTATAACAATATCTGAAATTTTTTTATCTAAAATACTCTGTTTTTGAAGCTGCGCCATACAACCGGTTAAAACGGTCTTAATGTTCGGATTTTCTCTTTTTGCTCTTCTTAAGTAAGATAAATTTTTGCCGTCTGCAATTTGAGTAACGGAACAGGAATTTAAAATATAGTAATCGGCTTCTTTTATGTTATCTGTTTCCGAAAAATCATTCTTTATCAGAAGTTCGGCAATCAAAGCGGATTCTACTTGATTTGTTTTACATCCCAGAGTTTTAATTATAAATTTTTTCATATATATAATTATATGTTAAATATTTATTCTAATATACTTTTTTGTGAATTATTTCCGAGCAGCTCCGCAATTTTTGCAATTGTATTCGGAAAATTCCATATCAGCATTTGACTTCTGGTGTTTAATTCGTTGTAATTTATTCCGTAAGAAGATAATATAATATTTGTTTCGGCAATAAATTCTTCAAGTCCTTCAGAATCGCATAAATCAGCTTTCGGAGAAAAATATTGAATGAATTCCTGTTCATTCCAGGGCGTATTTTTTTCAAATATATTCATTTCCTCATTATAAATTTTTATAAGTTCTTCATTCTCCAAAATTGATTCATAGTTATATATTTTTATGTGACCGCATTCATGAGTCGTAATATCAGGTTGTGTTCCGCTGTGGATTGTTTTCGTTCTTCCGTCGGCAGCAGCTTCGGAATTATCACAATAATCCCATCTGTCAATGTTATTGTAGAGCGTATATAATGTATCTATCGGCAATTTTTTTACTTGTTCCCATAAAATATCTTTTGAATAATAAGATAATTTTGTTCCGAAATTCAATATCTTTGTTCTTTTTCCGTCGCTGACTCTTATTGTTTTATGTGTGTCATCAAAACTTACGTTATAGGTTATGCCGTTTATTTTATTTATATATTTCCCTTCCGCGGTTTGTATTATTTCACGTTCTGTATCCGATAGTGTTTTGCCTTTTTTATCTTTTATTTCGTATTTATAGTAACTGTATTGCTTTTGATTAGAACTGTTTCTTTTCTCTGTATATATTCTTCTTGTTATTGTGTTATTTTTCTCAAATTCCTCGTTATATGTAATGCTTCCGTCAGGGTTTTCCGTAATTGAAGATATAGGCTTGCCTTTACTTATTACGCATTTTTCCGTATCAAATTCAGAATTATTATCAAAATAATTTGATTGGTCTGTTTTGAATTGGTTTATATCGTAATATGTTCTTTCAAACGCACCTTTTAACTTATCTGAGGCTTTCGCGTGTATTACTCCGGTTACATTATTACTCTTTTCATCGGAAATAATTTGTACAAACTCTTTTATTTCGCCGTATTTGTCGTATCTTGCATGATATATATTATTGCCTGTATTTATAACAGAACTTGTTGAGTGGTCTTTATATTCTTCAAGACGACTTTTTGTATGATTTCCGTTTGTATCAAAAATTTGAATTAAAATAATTTTATTACCGTCCGCATTTATAATTTCCCGGTCTAAAATTATTTCGGATACATCTGAATTTTGTCTGGATATTAAATTAATATCGTAATTTTCTTTGAGAATATCTTTAATTTCGGGATTGATTTTTATTAAATTTTTTAATGTTTCCCCTTCTTCTTCATTAAGCAGACTTAAGGCAAATGATGAACTTTTGCTGTAACCTCTTTTTATATATTCTTTGTATTCGTCGTTTTCCGATTTTCCGCTTTCTATTCTTAAAATCGGAATTATAAATTCGGGAAAAATACCGTCTGATAATAAATTTAAAGCTTTATGATATTCTTCTTCGGAAAGTTCGGCATAGTCTGCAATATTTTCATCACCAATTTTAAAATGTATTAATTCCTGAACTCTTTTCTGCTGATTTTCATTAAGATTAACAAGTTCTATTGCTCCCGCAGCTGATATCCCTTGAGAAAGATAATTTTCAAATTTATTTTTTTCATTTTCATTAAGTAAAATAATGGATTTTGCTAATTCTTTATCAATATTGTTATTAATCAGTTTAAGGAATTCTTCTCTTTTCTCGGATTCTATTTCTGCGAGGTATTGTGCGGTTGAAGGAGAATAACCTTGTTTCATAAGTTTTATTGCTTCTTTATAATTTTCCTCCGAAAGAGTTAAAAAATCTCGGATTAATTCTGCGTAAACACCGTTTTTTTGTAAATTTAATGCTCGTTTAAATAATCTTTTGTCAGATTTTACTATATCTAATATTGTTTCATCCTGTAATCCGATTTGAGCTAATTTAATTGCTTTATTATAATTTTTCTTTTTTAAATTTGAAAGCTCTTCTATGCAGTATTCAAATATGCCGTAATCCGATAATTCTTCCGCTCTTGTGCGATTTCTTTCAAAATTATAAATCATTTTTTGATTTGTTTTTCTACCGAAGGAAATATAAGAAGTATTAGGGAAAATTTGATTATTCTTATTTTTATAAATGCTGAAAAACGGCAATTGATTTTTTTTTGCTGCCGCTCGTTCTGAATAATCCGTATTACTTTTTTCTCTGATATTGCCCGTATTATTATTTATATTTAATGATTTTAAGAATATGTCATTTGTAATTCGCATATTTGCTATAAATCCCTAAAATACAAAATTTGCTATTTATAGCTGAAATACGCAAAAAAAATGTTTGCAGAGATTGCAAACATCAAATAAACACGAGGATATTAAGAGAGAGAGTAAAAAATTTTTGTGTTAATCATTTTGCCTTATATGGCTGATTAATTTTGTTCCTCTTAACAGAGCCTCTTTTGTTTTTTTGTTTCCTTTCGGGTTTTTATCTACACTTATATAAAGTTTTTTTTTAAACCAGAATTGCTTTTTTTAATTAAAATACTTAATAAAACTTAATAATTATCACTATTATATTACTTGACATAAGGTAAAATCAGTACGAAAATAACAAGAGTATGTGTAGAATAGGTGCAATTAAATCTAAAAAATATTTACACCCTTCAATAGCCTTGAAACTTATGCGCTCCCAGCAAAAGGGACATGATAACTCCGGCTTTGCTTTTGTTATGCAAGATTTGGGCGGAATTTTCGCTGCGCATAAGGATTTACCTATATTATCAATGGCTGCTACTGTTGAAGGTACAAGAAGGGCTGAGGATATTTTGCATAATTTGGGATTTACGCGTGTGCTTCAATGGTCGCCTGAGATTAATCATCAAAAAGGCTTAAAAATTGAACCAATGCCTAACTACGTATTTGAAACTTTTCAATATCCGAAAAGTCACAAGTATGCTACAAAAGAAGAAAAAGAAGAACTTTTAATTGATACCGCATTACTTTTAAGGCGGGAACTGGAAAAAGATAACGCTGG
>CANPXC010000111.1 GCA_947585605.1 Candidatus Gastranaerophilales bacterium
TGATTATGTATCAATAACAATCAAATATGCTTAAGTTTCATTTTAATTATGAAATTAACAATACTTACGGGCAATGCGCCGATAAAGCAAGCTAAATTTGACTTAAAACCTATGCAATATGAAGGCTTCGGATTTGAAGCATTAACTATTTTAACAATAACTTCAGCTACTTTTTTAACATCAATTCCTGTTTTATTATTTTCAAGTGCGTTTTTTTCCAAAATCAGCAAATCTTTTAAATATTTTTCACGTATAACTTCATTTTGTTTTTCAAACATTTCTCTTGCTTTTTTAACAGATTTATTCCATATCGGGGTCTTTATTACCGCAGGCTTTACGGATATTACTTTAACACTGTCCTTATTTTCCAACGCAAAACAATTAAACATAATATCCAAAGCTCTTTTAGAAGCACAATAAGGCGATATATACGGGAAAATTCCGGAAGCCGCCATGGAACTCATATTAATAATTTTCCCTCCGTGCAGGAGCGGCAAGAATTTTTGAACAACACTAATCGGAGCAAATGTATTTACGTCAAATTGTTCTTTGATTTTAGATACTTCAATCGCTTCAAAAGGGCCTGCCGTCGCAATTCCAGCATTATTAATCAACACATCTATTTTATCCGTATTCTTTAAGACATACCAAAACGCTTTATCTATACTTGAGCTGTTTACAACGTCTATATATACAGCGATAATATTTTTATTTAAAGCTTCAAGTTCAGTTTTATCAACTTTTCTTCTTACTCCGGCAAATACTTTATGCCCTTTTTCTGCCAGTGTTTTTGCAATTTCCTTGCCGATACCGGATGAAGCACCGGTTATAAATATTGTTTGTACTTTATTTTTCATATCAAACAATTATTATCATAAAATTTTGTTATAATCAAATTATGAATACAAATAATATAATTACAGGAAAAAAAGGCGAAGATATTGCCGCAGACTTTTTAATTAAATCAGGCTACGAAATAATTGAAAGAAATTGGCATTATTCTAAGAATGCCGAAATAGACATAATTGCAAAAGATAATAATACTTTGGTTTTTGTTGAGGTAAAAACAAGAAAATCGCTTAACTACGGACATCCTTTTGAAGCAATTGATATAAACAAAATAAAAAAAATCCATACAGCGATTTTGGCATATTTAAATCAATCAAAAATAAAATATAAACTCTTCCGATTTGACGGTATCGCAATAATAGGGCTGAATAACCCTGCTATTGAACATATTAAAAATTTAGGTCAATACTAGCACCATTTTGATATATCTTCTTTGCACAGAACTCTTTCAAGTTCGGGCATGACATTATCAAGAGTCATTTCAAACGTTATAGGAGTTATTGATACCTTATTCCACCTGAGCGCATTGATATCGGAATCATCATTTTCGCACTGTTTAATCAATTCACCGGCCATCCAGTAATAAACTTTTCCTCTTGGGTCAACACGTTTATCATACTCATCAGTAAACATTTTTCCGCCGAGCCTTGTTATGGCAACGCCTGCCAAATCTTCCGGCATTAGCCCCGGAACGTTAATGTTCAATATAGATTTTTGAGGAAAATTAAATTCTTTTACTTTATGTACAAATTTTGCCATGAAACAAGCAACATTTTTAAATAATTCCGGTTCCGAATTCATACTTGCAAGTGAAACGGCAATGCTGGGATACCCCATCATAGCACCTTCCATTGCACAGCTTACCGTTCCCGAGTACAATATATCCGTTCCCAAATTAGGGCCGTGATTTATACCGGATATAATTAAATCAGGTTTTTCATCATCGTTTAAAATAGCATTAATACCTATTTTTACGCAATCACCGGGGGTTCCGCTTGTTATCCAAATTCTTTTTGCACCAAATTTAGACTCAAGTTCTTCCACTCTTATAGGTGTATGCAGTGTAAGTGAATGTCCAGCGGCACTGCGTTCTCGGTCGGGAGCAACAACATAAACATCGTGTTCTTTACTTAGCTCTATCGTTAACGCTTTAATACCTTCCGCCATAACACCGTCATCATTTGAAAGCAATATTTTCATATAAACCCCTTTTTTAATTCTCTTATTAATTAAATACCCTGTACAACTATATTTTTATCAATATTATTTTTAATTTCAACTTTATTACCTATAACAGGAAGCACAAAATTAATTTTCCCGCCGCTCACTTTTTTATCCGAATGCATGGCTTCATAAAATTTATCTTTTGAAAATTTTATATCGAGTTCGGTTTTAAGATTATACTTATTTATTAGATTTATACAGTTTTGGTAATATTTTTCGTTTATAAGATTTAATCTTAACGACAAATCAAATACAAACTTCATGCCTATAGAAACAGCCTCGCCATGAGTATATTTTTTATATTCGGTCAAATTTTCTATAGCATGCGCATAAGTATGACCGAAATTTAAAATAGCTCTCAGTCCTTTTTCTTTCTCATCTTGGTTAACAACACATCCCTTTAATGTACAGCATATTTTAACAAGTTCCCGTAATACTTTAGTATCACGAGAGATAATTTCATCCGAATTTTCATTTAAAAAATGAAAGAAATTAAAATTAACACGGCAGCCGCATGAATTTTCAATAAATGCGTATTTTAAAACTTCACTCAAACCGGTTTTAAACTGCCTGTTATCAAGAGTTAATAATGTATTTATATCGGCAATAACCGCCTTAGGCTGATAAAATGAACCTATCATATTTTTACCGGATTTATGATTTACAGCAACCTTGCCTCCGACGGATGAATCAACCTGAGCCAATAATGTTGTGGGGATTTGAATAAAATCTATACCCCTTTGATAAATAGAAGCGGCAAAACCTGCAATATCACCGCAAACTCCGCCGCCTAATGCAATGATTGCATCTTTTCTTTCCAGTTTTATTTCCAATGCCTTATCTATAATTTTATTTAGAATATCCATATTTTTATAAACTTCACCGTCGGGAAGTATTATAAATTCTGAATTTTTATTTTTTAATTTATCACCCCACAAAGGATAAATTGTTTCATTTGTTACTATTAAAAATTTTGACGCACTTGTATATTGCTGAATAATTGAATATACATTATCAAGCAGATTTTCACCGATAAAAATCGGATATGAAGTCTTTTTTGCGGGATTTATTTTAATCTGAACTTTTTTCATAATTTAACAACATTAACTATTTCATTAACTATTATATCAGTTGATTTATTAGTTGTATCAATTGTAAAGTGTGCTTGTTCATACAAGGGTTTACGCTGCATTAGCAGATTTGAAATCTTTTCTTCCGCATTGCCCGATTGAAGGAGAGGTCTTGAATTATCATTTTTAACTCTTAAATATAAATTATGTGCGTCCGCACTTAAATAAATCATCAATGTTTTTTGTTTTAATAAATTAAGATTTATCTTTGAAAGTACAATCCCGCCGCCGGTTGAAATGATATTATTATCAGATTGAAGTATAGAGAACAAAACTTCTTCTTCTTTTTTACGGAAATAATTTTCTCCGAATTTGTCAAAGATATCACAAATTTGCAGATTTTGAGATTTTATAATAAGTTCATCTGTATCGACAAACGAAAAACATTTAAGCTTCTCAACTAAAAGTTTACCGATTGTAGTTTTACCGCTGCCCATCATTCCAACTAATGCAATATTCATAAACTACCTTTCGGAAATATGTTTTATATAATTTTCGTAATTTTTTTTCATCTCAAATAAAGAATCATGAGTAAACTTTTCAAATAAAGCATTAACCAATACGATTGCACACATGGATTCGGCAACGACTGCACATGCCGGAACAGCGCAAGTATCTGAACGTTCGAAGTGAGCCTTAACATTTTCTTTAATATCAAGCGCAACAGAGTTCAACATTTTTTTCATGGTTGGAATTGGTTTCATAGAGGCGTAAACAATTATATTTTCACCATTTGAAATACCGCCTTCAATTCCGCCGGCATTGTTAGTTTTTCTGTAATATTTTCCGTTTTCCGCAAAAATTTCATCATGAACTTTCGAACCGAATTCGCCGGCTGCAGCACTGCCCATACCAATTTCAACGCTTTTTACGGCTTGAATACTCATAACCGCTTGAGCCAATTGCCCGTCAAGTTTTCTATCCCAATGAACATGAGAGCCAAGACCGACCGGAACATTTTTAAATACTACACAAAAACGGCCGCCGAGGGTATCACCCTGCGCTTTAGCTTCATCTGTTTCATTTTTCATCTTTTGACCTGTTTCAACGCCAACAGTCCTAAAAGGGGAGTTTTCAATTTCATTTACATAATCAAACGGATTAATATTCTTATCACCTATAACTTTACCTATTTGAGTTACATAGGAAATACCTTCTATAGAAAATTCTTTTAATACAGCTTTTGCGACAGCGCCGACTGCAACTCTTGCGGCTGTTTCGCGCGCGCTTGAGCGTTCAAGTATATTTCTTACATCATATTGATTATATTTTAAAGCTCCCGCGTAATCGGCATGACCGGGGCGAACATTAACAATTTTTTTTGAATTTATTATTTCTTCATTTTCAGGAGTATTATCAAGCTCGCTTACAGACATTGCAATGCGCCAATTTTCCCAGTCTTTATTTTCTATTTGCAAGCATATAGGCGCACCGGTGGATTTTCCATGCCGAACTCCCGATAATATAACCACTTTATCATGCTCAATATTCATTCTTGCGCCCCTGCCATATCCTGCCTGGCGGCGTGCAAGTTCATTATTTATGTATTCTTCGCTAATAGAAATACCGGAAGGCACTCCTTCAATTATCGCATTTAAACATTTTCCGTGAGATTCACCCGATGTAATAAATCTAAAAATCATAAATTATATCCAAATTTCTATACTTACAAATTTATATTACCAAATAAAATACATGCCCGTAACAAAAAATATCTGCTACATTTTTAGCAAAAATTGAAGAACAGCAAAATTATTGCACATGCTTCTGTCAATAGGTAAATTGAGAAAAAACCGAAAAAAATCTATATTAACTAATGTAAAATTTAATTTGCTCACTTGTTACAAAGGGCATGGTCAAATGTAAAAAATATTTAAAAATTATTTCCTTGTGTGATAAAAGTGTAAGTTTTACTATTAAATAACAATCAAAAACAGCTTGCGGAAGGAGTGATGGCTAAGCTTTCTACAGGGAGAGAGAGAAAAAAAACAAAGGGAATTTTAACAGGTTAGACATTAAATAGAAAAAAGTATTTAATCTTGGCGAGTTTAGGGATAGTAAAAAGTTCTGTAAAAGGAACTTTTTTTTATTGGATAGAGTATAATAAATATTTGGGAGAGAATATAACAATGAAAAGAGCAATAGTAATTGTAATAGATTCAATGGGCTGCGGTGCAATGAGCGACTGCAAAGAATATGGAGATATTCCCGAATGCAATACGCTGTGCAATGTCGCTAAATCTGTTAACGGCTTAAACTGCCCCAATTTTTATAAATTAGGATTAGGTAATCTCGCAAACGTATCGGGAATAGATAAAAATCCTTCCGCTATCGCGCAATACGGAATTATGAAAGAAAAATCAAAAGGTAAAGATACTACAACCGGACATTGGGAA
>CANPXC010000112.1 GCA_947585605.1 Candidatus Gastranaerophilales bacterium
AAGAAGTTTAACTATACTCCGCAATGGACTTTAATTTTTATATTATTTCTTCTTCTTATATTTTTTTTAATTTTTTAAGAATTTAAAATAAATGATTAATTGAAGCCCATTACGGAGTATAGCAAAAACTTCTTAATAAGGCAGCGCCAAAGCGAGGGTTGTTTGACGACCGTAGGGCGGAGTTCCCGAGCTTGGGCCGAATTTAGAAGTTTTCTATACGTAGTACTAGGGCGAAATTAATTATTTATTTTTATATTCTTTTTTTTATTTAATTTAACTTCACGGATTATAAGATGCTGAAACAAGTTCAGCATGACATTATGACTATCTTAAAAAAATTAAATAAAATAAATAATATAAAAAATATCATAAAATTTGCGTTTTAAAGTTTCATGTAAAAAGATTTATTTTAACAGCTCAAAATAATTTTTATGAAATTTTAGTATACCTTCATCCCGCATTTTGCAGAGTTCACGCGACATTGCGCTTCTGTCCACACATAAAAACTTCGCCATCTCATTTCTTGAATACGGGATTGTAAATACCCCTTCTGCTGTTTTATAACTGTTTAAAAAAGCAAAAATTTTATCTCTGGTCGTTTTTTTACCAATAATATCAATTTTATCATTTAATAATGAGTTTCTTTTAGAAATCATTTTCATTATATTTTTTATTAATTGTAAATGGTAATTGCATAAGTTAACACAGGGCGTTATAACTTTTTCGAACGGAAGAAAAAGAACTTCACAAGATGTTTCAGCAATAATATCATAAGGACAGCGGGTTTCGCCGCAGCATACAATATTATGTCCGAAAATATCATTTACTTTTAATTTCTCAATGACGGAAGTATTATTCATTTCCTGCTTGGAAATTACAGCATTTCCGTCAAGCATAACACCTAAAAAATCAATTTTTGAGCCGGCTTTTAATATATAAGTATTCTTTTTAAAAGCACGCGTTTTTATGCCGATACATTTTAAAAGTTCAAGCACCTCATTATTTTCAATTTTTTCAAATAAATCAATTTGCAGCATTAAAATTTTTTTCTCTTAGTTTTTGATTTTTTAAGTGTTTTAATATTTAAATCTTTTTTAGCGTTGTCTATAGAAATTTTTGCGAGCGGTTTATGATTTTTTTTATCGTAAAAAACCAGCCAGTGTTCGCGTTTAGGGTCGTTAACCGAAAAAGACAAAATGCCCGATACCGATTCACCCTTTTTAATAGTTTTTAATGCTAAAGAATTTTTATAATCCGTAAAAATAGAGGGATTAAAGCTGTTGTGCAAATCGCTGACCAGCGCGATATCAAATGTTGAAAAGTCTGTTTTGGAATTATTCTTTATAATCATATCTAAAGATATTGTGTTCAAATTGCCAAAGGGGTCTTCTTCAAGAAAAATATCATATATCTTAACATCAAGCCCTTCATATTTCAGTTCTTCCTGCCTTAAAGATTCTTGGGTCATAACAGGAATTTCTTCCGTGGAAGTAATTCTGACCTTAATTTCATCACCCGGAGATATTAAAACATCCTTACCTTTTCGGAATAAGCTTAAACCGAGTGCAATAACACTGCCGAGGGCTGCTCCGCCTGCCAGAGTATAGCCCTGGCTTACAATTGCACCTTCAAGTCCGACAAGTTCGATAGCTGCCATTGCACCATAGGCAGCACCTATTGCGGTATTTGTAACATTTTCTCCGATAGCTTTAACGGTTGATTGAGCAGGAGAAAGTTTAGAAGTCATTCCGCCTTCGATAGGTATTTCACGTCCGTCGGGGGTGATTAAATAATCAAATCCAAGCTCGATATAACCGTCGCGGCCCATGCGTTTCGGGTCAACTATATTTTTTATTGTCCCATGCGCAACTGTACCCTTAGGGAGCAGAACTCCGCTGTCTGCTAATACATCCTGCGAAACTACAGCAAAAAATTCATCGCCTTCAATTGATGTTGTCCCTGCAAGAACTTGTGAAACAGTTAATTGTATTGTTTGTTCTTTATCAAGTTTTTTTACTTCATTTGTGAAAATATTTTCTTGGTTTTTTGGACGGACATCCGTTTCCTCAACATGCCCTTGATACGGCGTTTCTGCATATCCTGCCAATGAAATATACGGCATAAAAAAACCAATTATTATTGCAATTGTTAAAAACTTTTTTTTCATATCCCTATTCATACAAATATATTACTACAGTATTAAAACTATTTCAAAAGTCTAACTTTTTATTTTATATGCCTTTATGGTATGATTTGAAAAAAGAGAAATAACAGAGGTTTTAATATGACAGCGGCAACAATGGAAGAATTAAGAAAAAAATACGAAGTAGTAATCGGTTTAGAAGTGCATGCGCAGTTAAAAACAAAATCAAAAATTTTTGCGTGTGATTCAACGGAATTCGGGAATGAACAAAATACACAAGTAAGCCCGATAACGCTCGGAATGCCCGGTGTACTGCCTGTACTTAATAAAGAAGTTGTAAATATGGGTATATTAACCGGATTGGCATTAAATTGCACTATTCCGGAACATTGTAAATTTGACAGAAAACAGTATTTCTATCCGGATTTGCCAAAAGGTTACCAGATTTCCCAGTATGACCAGCCTATCTGTATTAACGGATATCTTAACATAGAAGGAAAAAGAATTGGTATAACAAGAGCGCACTTAGAAGAAGACGCGGGAAAACTTGTTCACATGGGGTCAAGCGGTATTGCAGGTTCAAGCTACTCCCTTGTAGACTTAAACAGAGCAGGTACACCGCTTCTGGAAATAGTTTCCGAACCTGATATGCGTTCATCGGATGAAGCAAGAGCTTATATGGAAGAATTAAGAACTACTTTAAGATATATCGGTGTTTGCGACGGGAACTTAGAAGAAGGTTCTATGCGTTGTGACGCGAATATTTCAGTTCGTCCAGTCGGACAAAAAGAATTCGGGACCAGAGCTGAAATAAAGAACGTTAACAGTTTCAGAGCTTTACAGCGCGCTATTGAATATGAAATCGACAGACAAATAGATATAGTCGAATCAGGAGAAGAAGTTGTTCAAGAAACAAGGCTTTGGGATGACAATCAAGGTGTAACTAAATCAATGAGAGGTAAAGAAGACGCTCATGATTACCGATATTTTCCCGAACCTGACCTTATGCCGCTTGAAATTTCACGTGAATGGGTTAATGAAATAGCTGCAAAAATGCCGGAACTTCCGCAGCAGAGGAGAGAACGTTACATTTCTTACGGACTTACATCTTATGACGCTAATGTTTTGGTTGAACAGCAAGATATTGCATACTTCTTTGATAAAGTTATTGACTTAAAAGCAGACCCAAAAGCCGCAAATAATTTTCTTATGAAAGAAATTGCAGCATATTTAAAAGAAGAAAAAGTTACAATAGAACAAACCAAATTAACTCCTGAGTCTTTTGTGGAACTGATTAATCTTGTTACTACAGGCGCAATTTCAAATAATATCGGGAAACAAATTGTTGTAACACTTTTAAAAGAAGGCGGAAGCGCAAAAAGTATAGTCGAAAAACAAGGTTTGAGTGTAATTTCCGATGAAAATGCATTAAAAGAAATTGTTCAAAAGGTTATTCAAGCAAATCCTTCACAGGTTCAATTATACAGAGGCGGCAAAGATAAATTATTTGGTTTCTTTGTAGGACAAGTAATGAAAGAAACACAAGGCAGAGCAAATCCGCAAATGCTTAATAAACTTTTAAAATCCGAATTGGATGGATAAAAAAATTATATAATAGTCATAATGTCATGCTGAACTTGTTTCAGCATCTTATAATTTCTGAAGTTAAAATAAATAATAAAAAGAAAAATTAAATAAAAGAAATAATATAAAAATTGCGTCCTAATGCTCCGTATAGATAACTTCTAAGCTCAGTATAAGCCCCGTAACAGCTTCACTTCGTTCCGCGCATACAAGCTCACTCACTTACACCCTCAAACAAACGGGGCTTTTAATGTTCCTTCGCTAAGAAGTTTAACTATACTCCACAATGGACTTTAATTTTTATATTATTTCTTTTTATTAAAAATTCATTTAAAAATTAATTTAAAAATAAAATTCTCGGCTCAGAATTTGCTATATATCCTCTTACTTTTAAAACAGGTACTCAAATTCAAGATGTCCTATTTTTACAATGTCGCCTTCTTGAATACCGGAAGCCTTTAGTGCGTCAAAAACTCCCATAGACTTTAAAATATTTTGAAATCTGTATAATTGTTCTGTATTTCTTCCGTCGGTAACATTTGCCAGCCTGAATATCTTTCCGCCTTCCACAATAAAAGTATGCTTATCAACTTTGTAAACACTGTATGAACTGTCATCATTATCTGTTGCGCCGTCATCTTCTTCAACTTCAACATCAATAATCGGTTTTGGAATTTCTTCCACTTTACCTTCTATAAAATACATAAAATCTTTTATATTTTCGCCTGTTGCCGCCGAAATTAAAAATACATCATTTGCTATTTTTTTAAATTCAGCCAAATAGTGATTTTGGTTTTCTTCATCAACCGCATCGATTTTATTAAGCGCAATAACTTGATAAACGCTTGCGAGCTGTTCGGAATGTTTTTTTAGTTCTTGATTAATAACATTATAATTATTGATAGGATTATCTGCCGTCAAATCGACGAGATGAATTAAAAACCTACAGCGTTCAACGTGCCTGAGGAATTCATGCCCCAGCCCTATTCCTTCCGAAGCACCTTCGATTAATCCGGGTATATCAGCAATAACGTATCCGTCGCCGTTATCTTTTTTGACTACCCCCAAATGCGGAATTAATGTTGTAAAGGGGTAATCAGCTATTTTTGGTTTAGCGGAGCTTACATTACTTATAAAAGTGGATTTTCCGGCATTGGGCATACCCAATAAACCGACATCGGCAATAAGTTTAAGCTCTAATTCCAAAGTGCGCTCAATACCGCTTTCGCCGGGTTCACAGAATTGAGGCGCACGTTTTTGTGCCGTAGCAAAGCAGGCATTACCTCTGCCGCCCCGTCCCCCTTTTGCTGCCAATACGGTTTGTCCTTCTTTTGCTAAATCTGCAATGATTTTTCCGTTTGCGCAATCTTTTATAATTGTTCCAACCGGAACTTTTATAAATAAATCTTTTCCGCAGCGCCCGTGTTGAGTTTTAATATATCCGTTTTCACCGTTTTCAGCTTTAAAAACGGATTGATATTGAAAATCCATAAGTGTAGATAAATCTTCCGTGGCAACGAAATAGATATCTCCGCCCTTACCGCCATTCCCTCCGGCGGGGCCGCCTTTATCAACGTATTTTTCTCGGCGCCACGCAACAATGCCGTTTCCGCCTTTTCCTGATTGAACTTTTATTTTTGTTTTATCTATAAACATTTCTGCCTCAGAGATAATTATACAATAAACATTAAGCAGAATGTTTTTAATTTATTAATAGATTTTTTAAAATAAATTTTTTATATAATTTAAAATAAATAAAAAAAGGATATATAAATAAAAGAAATAATATAAAAATTAAAGTCCATTGCGGAGTATAGTTAAACTTCTTAGCGAAGGAACAACAAAAGCCCCGTT
>CANPXC010000113.1 GCA_947585605.1 Candidatus Gastranaerophilales bacterium
CTGCCAAATTATGCAACTCTATTCATATGAAATTATTCTTGAAAGATATTAGACCCTGAAACAAGTTCAGGGTGACAATTTTAACCATTTTAGCGAAATTTGGTATATAAATTCCATTCAAATTTTACTTTTACATTCTTTTTGCAAGATAAAATGCAAAATCTTTATACACGGTTCTTTCTTAAATAAGCTTTTTGATAGGCTTTAGCGTCTTCACACAATATTTCACTCTTCTTTAAAAAACCATCTTTTTCCAAACTGCCTGAAAACCTTGGGCAAAATAAGCAATATTGGCAATAATCATACTTATAACAATCTTTTAAATTCTCTCTTTTAAATTTATTATGCAATTCTTTTACAGTTGTATTTTTTACTTCAGTTAAAGATATATTTTTATAATTACCCAAGGTATAATAGAAGTAAGGACAAGGGTTAATATCCAAATTAGGCATAATTTCAAATCTGTCCATTCCTCCGGAACAAAATATATCATCTTTACTTCTGGGATTATTTACATCTATTGTATTCAAATAATATTCTTCAATATCACTTTCGGACAATTTTGCATTTAAGTTATTATTATTTGGATTATAAATAAACTTACAATCGGTTATAAAACCGCACCCGAGAGAATCCGCGAATTTTTTAACGTCTAAATAGCTCCCGCGGTTATAAGAAAACTGTACACAACAAATATTTACATCTGTATTAGATTCTCTCAGTTTTTTT
The DNA here is from genome assembly GCA_947585605.1 of Candidatus Gastranaerophilales bacterium. Lineage (GTDB taxonomy): Bacteria > Cyanobacteriota > Vampirovibrionia > Gastranaerophilales > Gastranaerophilaceae > Avigastranaerophilus. The sequence continues at coordinate 730 of CANPXC010000113.1, forward strand.
ATTACGTATAAAGATTTATCAAGTGAGCCTTTAACTCCGGTAAGATAATCATGAACACTTGGATTTATGGAATACAAACTTACTTGCACCGAAGAAGGATATAAGTTTATTATATTTTCCAAAAGCGATTTATCGTCAAACAATTTTTGAGCATTAGTTAAAATATCAAGCTCGAGATACTTGCTTCTTACATATTTTGCAATTTTTAAAAAATCTTTATTTATAGTACACTCGCCGCCTGAAATGCTGACTGAATTAACACCTAAAGTAACAGCCTCATCAATTATTTCCTTTGCTTGATTAAAAGTCATTTCATCATACATATTTTTCGGATTGCAACAGTGCTTACAATTTAAATTGCAGGTATAATTTAATGATAAACGTAATTCATCCAAACATTTTAAAGAGTCACATAATAGCTTCTTTTTGTATTTAAGAAACGTTATAATATTCTCCGACTTTTCACTAATCGCATATTTTAGATAATATTTATTATATGAAGCCGGAATAAAATCCGCTATAATGAAATTTTTAGCTTTCAATTCACCTAAAAATTCATCCAAAATTCCCCTAAGATTATTTTTAACTGCAAAATTTAAAATTTCATCATAATCCAAAGAATTTATTATAAAATTCCAAAGAATAGAACATTCACCTAAAAGAACATAATGTACACTGTTTTTTAAATCCAAAATAAAACTGACTGATGAAATTTTAGGCGTAGTATATGTATTAGACGCTATATAAGGCGGGATTTTTATATTCATTTTTACGGCACTCTATACACAGCCTGACGGAGGTGAACCTGCCACACGGCAGCCTTTCGGAACAAGCCCCGCACATGAATAATTACAATTACTGATAAAATCAAGATCGCCAAATTCAATAATATCATTGTATAATTGTTGAATTTCATACATTGATAAATTTTCTATATCATTATTATCATTACTATCCGGCATATTAATCTCCTTTCAAATTTAATATTTTGCCAAGTTTATACTGTAATTCCTTATGATTTTTACGAAAAAATATAAAACCGGAATGAGGGGTAAAGGTCATTTCTTCAAAATAAAGCTTATTATTATGCACCATCCAATCTACCCGGACAAAAATAAAACCTTTTGCAAGCACTTCACTTAATTGTTTTGCCTTTTTTAATATTTTATCCGGCATTTCATTAATGATTTCACAAGATTCATTCGGCGGATAAAAATTAATATCATAATATTCAAAATTTTCATCATAAGAATTAATTATTTTATGAGTTCCTGCCTCATTAACCATAAATCTTTGAATAATTTTTGGTTTGCCGTTAAAACACCAAACTTCAATTTCATCAGCCGGGATATCCGATACTTGCATAAGCAGAGGTTCAATAATTATTTTTGGTACTATATTTTTATACTGAGTTTCAAAATCACTCCAGCCAAAAAATGATTGAATTAACCAATTTTCCATTAACATTTTTGTTTTCTTGAAAAGACGTTCATTATTAAAAAAATCTTGCTTTTTTTTGATTGTAAATAACCACTTGCAGCCATGATTTGTCTTTACAATAAACGGTTCGGGCAAAAATTCAAACGGAATATCATCAAATTTATCACCAATCCAAAGAACAGGTTTTAAATATTCCTCCCCTATTTTTTCTTTTACCCAATCTCGGACAAGTATTTTATCCGTCAATTGAGATTTAATTGGAAGGTTATCATATATTTTAAGCCACTGGATTTTTTCATTTAATGTTTTAGGGTGTTTTAGATTTAATTTTTTACCAAGTTTTATATAATATGCTTGACATAAATATTTAGCATAATCCTTTTCATTTAAATTCATTAAAAAATTGTAATCGAATACAGCTTCCCCGTCACGTCTTAAACGAGGTATGTAATCTTGATTTTCAGAGAAAGATTGAACAAAATTATCATGATATCTTTTAAATAAAGAATTTAAAGAGAAATCACCACTTAAATCCCCCCCCCCGAGAGGAATACACAAACTATTATTAATTTTTGACATTACACCGTCAAAAATTTTTGACAATTTTTTTAACACAACAACCATACCTTTATTTTATAACAACTTATAATTTTTGCAACTATTTATTTGAATAACCATATATCATCCGTAATATCGCTTTGTAATACTATTTAATTTTTTCGGGCGCTCCGTCGGGAATAAGTCTATATCCTCCGCCATAAATCGTTTCTATATATTTTTTTCCGTTTGCAATTTTATCAATTTTTGTTCTGATATGGCGCATGTGAACCCTAATTGTTTCCACGGCGTCATCTGCTTCATATCCCCATACATCATTTAAAATTTTTGCCGAAGACACCATATTTCCGTAATTTTGCATTAAAAGATTTACTATATCAAATTCTATAGGTGTTACTTTTACTGATTTTCCGTTTATTTCGATTGAATATGTTTCAGGTATTAAAGTTATATCACCCTTTGTTAATACTTCCTTCACCGCAACCGATTTAGGAATAGTATTTGCTCTTTTTAAAAGCGCCTTAACTCTTACAAGCAATTCTTCAATCTCAAAAGGTTTTACCAAATAATCATCAACCCCGATATTAAAACCTTGAACTTTATTTTGAAGCATGTTTAATGCAGTAAGCATAATTATGGGGATATCTTTTGTTAATTCATTTTCTCTTATACGTTTTGCAACGGTATATCCGTCAACTTCGGGCATCATAACATCCAAAACAATTAAGTCAGGCAGTTCCTGTTTGGCAAGAGCATATCCTTTATTCCCGTCATAAGCTGATAATACCGTATATGAAGCTAATTCAAGATTTATTTTTATAAGCTCATTTATTGCCGTATCATCATCAATTACTAAAATTTTTGCCATATATCCCCTTTAACATTGATTTTAGTCTATCATAAAAAGAATAATTACTCACAACATTTTTTTTAGCATTTATCGCTATTAAATATGCTATATTCATATTTTTTAAATAGAAATCAATTTTATCAGTCAGCTGAGGAAAATCAGTAAATGTTTCAATCTCTTTTCCGTCTTCAAAGCAAGAAAGCAGTTCATTCGATTTATTTGCAATAACAAACCCGCCGGAAGCTGATATTTCCAATACTCTGTAATTTATTTTTTTACTGTTATCCGCGTTAATATCAATATTTATTTTTGACGAATTATATATATTTGCCAGTTCTTGGGGTGTTTGTACATACCCACGGTATGATTTTTTATAGTATTCCAAAAATTCATCATCCAAAAGTTTTGATTTATATATTTCATCAGCACTTTTATAAAAATCATACGAACGGCAAAATATATTTATACATCCGTATTTATATATCAATAACGATAATATTTTTTCTCTTTCCGGGTATGCGGGATTTCCCGCAAATGTAATTGAATATTTATATCCGGAAAAAGTCGTTTTATAGTCCTTTGGATTTATCAGCTGAGGTATTTTATATTTTTTACTCTTACTGTCAACGCTATAGCAATATCCGCCCTTACGAACTTCATTAGGTATGTTTTCCGATAATTCACCAATATGAATACAGCATATCTTCTTATTATCAATATTGCCGAAAAAATCCGCCAAAAGTTCTTTCTGAGAGAGATTTGACCAAAAACAAAATATAATATTCGGTGAAATTTTATCCACCTCTTTCAGATTTAAATCATATATCTTTTTTTCAATAACAAAATAAGATAAACCGCTAAATGCCTCCGAATATCCTTTAGCAATAAATTTCCCTTTGTTGTCTTCGGGTAATATAACTAATACTTTATCCATTCCAATATTTTAGCATTAAATATAAAAAGTTATAAATAATTTCACACTTTTTACAAACATTGAACTAATTTTCATTATTTATCGGTCTGCCGAATATTAATCTGCCGAAGCCGAAATGTTTTTTTAATGTATTCTTAACTCCCGAAGTTATTTCATTTACATTTTTAACCGTTGAATTTGTTTGGCACAATACACTATTTACAATCGGCATAGTCGTATTTTCTATCTGATTTGAAATATCATCCAAATTTTTAGTTACATTTTTTATATTAGCGGTTGTTTCTTCAATATTATTAACAGAATTATCTATAGTGTCTTTTCCCAGCGCATTTGATAAATTTGCAGATGTTTTTTCCAAATGGGCGGTTGTTTTTGCAAGATTTGAAACAGCATACTTGATATCAGGTCTTATATCCCTTAAAATCCCATGAACTTCCGTAAATACTCCGTTTAAAGTTTCTATTGTATTATTCGCATTTTCAACCAAATTTGTTGTATCCGAAAGTATTTGCTCAACCCCTTCAGATTCAAGCAGTGATGAAATATCTTTTGATATTGACCCGGGAATAACTACGTTATTTTTTATCCGCTTTAATGACGGAGAATCCGGATAAATTATATTTACGTAACTTCCTATTTGTTTCTTTTGTATTTTTGCAGTAACGTTTTCGGGTAATTTAATATCGTGCGGATGAATTTTTAAGCGCAAATAGGTATTTTTATAATCCTTATCAGGATATATTTTTGTGGTTCTGCCGATTTTAAAACCTTTATAATAAACATTCATTTGCTTTTCAAAAGGTTCTAATTCATCAAATTTTACCAAAACATTTAAAAATGCAAGTTTTTGATAAACAAACCAAATCGAAATTGCACATAATATTAACATTGAAATTATTATTAATTTTCTCATAATAATATCAAACTAAAAAATTTAAAAATATTATATTGCCCGATAGGATAAAAAAAGGGAGTGATTATGTATCAATAACAATCAAATATGCTTAAGTTTCATTTTAATTATGAAATTAACAATACTTACGGGCAATGC
>CANPXC010000114.1 GCA_947585605.1 Candidatus Gastranaerophilales bacterium
GGGTCTATATCATCTGCCCGTCTTATTCTCGGAACACTAATTGTATGAGGTCCTATGCCGTAAACGGATTCTAAATGTTCTGCGTGCATTAGAAGTGCAATAAATTCATATCTGTAGTCTTCAAGCCCGAATAATACACCTAAGCCGACATCATCAATACCTGCCTGCATGGCTCTATCCATGGCTTCAGTGTGGTAAGCATAGTTATGTTTAGGGCCTGTCGGATGAAGTTTTTCATAGCTTTCTTTGTTGTAAGTTTCTTGGAATAATATATAAGTGCCTATTCCCGCATCGTGAAGCTTTTTATAGTTTTCAACGGTTGTTGCCGCTATATTTACATTAACTCTGCGGATTGCACCGTTTTTGTGCTTTATTGAATAAATTGTTTTTATTGACTCAAGAATATACTCTATAGGATTGTTAACGGGGTCTTCGCCTGATTCTATTGCTAAACGCTTATGTCCCATATCCTGAAGCGCAATGACTTCGTTTCTTATTTCCTCCTGCGTCATTTTTTTTCGCGGAATATGCTTATTTTTTGCATGATACGGGCAGTATGTGCAGCCGTTTACACAATAATTCGATAAATATAAAGGCGCAAAAAGTACTATTCTGTTCCCGTAATATTCTTCTTTTATATCTTTTGCGAGTTTAAATATTTCCCCGTTAAGCTCTTTATCATTGCAAGTAAGTAATATTATTGCGTCTTTATGGCTTAAGCCCTTCTTCTCTTTCGCTTTTTCTATAATTTTTTTTATTAAATCTTTATTTTCTGCGTTATCCAGTGCATATTTAATTGTATTTAAAATTTCTTCGTTATTAATGAATTCTTCTGCTTTAGTAGATTTTGGATTATACATATTTTCGCCTTTTTATATGAATAGTATACTCCAAAGAATTTATTTATTATATTGCTCTAAATTTTTAATAAATTTATAAACTATTTCCACATCTTTATTTTTTGCATATTTTAAATATTTTGAAATTTCTTTAATTAAAACTTCTTTTTTGTAAAAATGATTAAAATCAAATAATTCTTTTACTTCTACATCCAGTATTTTAGCAAGTTTAATAACATTTTTAACTTGAGGAAAATGGTTTCCGTTTTCCATTTTACATAGATTTTGTGTATCCATTCCTATTTCTTCCGCAAGCTGTTCTTGTGTAAGGTGCTTACTGCGTCTTAATTCTTTTATTCGTAGTCCGAAACAATGTTTAAATTCATCCATAACCAATCTCCTATTATAGGATAACGTTATTTTTAAGAAACAATAATGTCATAAATTACCATATAATATTGACAATTTTGGCAAATCATGACATATTTATTTCGGGTACGTTTATATAAATATCAAATGACAAACTTGTGTATAGTCAGTTTGAAAATATGAAGTTATGAAAAAGAAAAGTGCATATAAAAAATTTAATTTAAAAATTTTTAAAGTATTAATAATAACATTATTTTTGCTGGGAACAATAAATTATATTGTTAATCCGTATAATATATTTGATAACAGGTATTTAAAGTTTTCTTTTCTCAAACCGGAAGCAAAAATTCAAGAAAGATATACAAAGTTTATAGCATTAAAACTGGATAAAAGACAAATAAATACTATATTTATGGGAACTTCAAGAGCTGATTTAGCGCTAAATAAATATTATTATGAAAAGATAACAGGAAAAAGCTGCGAAAATCTTGCATTTGGCGGAGTGTTTATATATGAATATTTTGATACACTCAAAAAGTTAATATTAATTCATCCGGAAGTTAAAAATTTATATGTCGGTTTAGATTTTGTTCTTTTTGATATTAACAGAATAGATAAAAATAAAACTACGCGATATAAAATTAATGAAGAAAAAAATATAACATCATCAGAACTCGGTTTTTCTTTATTTTCCTTGAAATCTACAGGAGATAGTATCTGGACGGTAATAAAGAATTTAATCGGTATAGAAAAGAGGATGTATTGTTTTGACGGAACAAAACATATTTTTGTAAATAAAGAAATTGATAATGAATTTAGTAAAACACTTAATGAATATTCTCTTTATTATGATAATTTTGAATTTGATTATAATATGATTGATAAAATAAAAGAATTAAAAAAGTTGAGTAAAGAAAGAAATATCAATATACAGTTTTTTATAATGCCTTCGCATATTTTAGATCAATATCTTATATATAAAAAACGCAGAAGTGATTATGAAAAATGGAAAATCGAGCTGACAAAAATTGCTGATATATATGATTTTCAGTATCCCAATTTTTATACGGAAGAAGAAATAAAACCGAACATGAAATATTTTTTTGAAGCTTCTCATTCTACATCTAATTTAGGAAATAAAATTATTGATTACTTAATCAATCAAAACGGGGATATAGGGCGAATATTGACTAAGGAAAATATTCAATATATTCTGAGAAAAGATGAAAAAGATTTAAATGAGTATTTTACAAAGAATAGTGATTTAATCTATCGGGCAGAGGGTAAATGAAAAATTTTAATATATTTGTATTACTGATTTTATTATTTTTTATAATATTTACGGTTATATTTAATTATATAATTGACACGTTTGATATTTTTAAATTCGTAAAAAAAGCAGGGTTTAATTACAATAAACCTTGTATTTCAAAGCAGGAGAGAATGACAAAAATTCCTCAATTAAAGCTTTATAAAGATAAAATTGATTATATATTTGTCGGAAGTTCTAAAACTGATTGGTGGTTAAATCCGAGATATCATTCTAAAATATCTGAAAAAAACGTATATTCTATGGCGCTCAGTTCTTCCAGTATTCAAGAAAGTATTATAATGGCGGAAAATTCCGTTCTTATTCATCCTGAGATAAAAAGAGTTTATTTCGGACTGGATTTTTTCTCTTTTAGTTCTAATTTTTACACTACTGCCGTTAATATAGAAAAAATCTCCGATAAAAATCTGACAAAAAAGGAAGTTATGCCTTTATTATTATCATTTGATACTTTGCAATACAGTATTAAAACGCTTTTTACAAATTTAAAACAAAAAACAATTCAAGATACTGATTTGGATGATACGGTACAGATAAATCCAAAAGCGGAGCATTATTTTAAATCAACCATAAAAAAATATGACAGAGATTACTATTCGGATTATGCATTAAATAAAGAAGCTTTTGAAGAATTAGTTGAATTTAGTGATTTTGCAAAAACAAATAATGTGGAAGTGGTTTATTTTGTAACTCCGACACATATAATTGATATCATAAATTTAAAAGAACACGGCTTGGAGGATGAATATTATGAATTTAAAAAACTTTTAGCCGATTATTTTGATTATTATGATTTATCGCTTATCAGCGAATATAACACGGAAGCTGTAAGTAAGGATATGAAATATTTTAGAGATGCCGTTCATGCTACAAAATATCTGGGTACAATATTTGCGGAAAATTTTTATATAAAACCAAATAACAGTGCCGCATTTATAACAAAAAATAATGTTGAGGCTTATATTAAGTCAGATAAGCAGAATTTAAATAATTATATTAGCGAAAATCCCGAGGTTGTAAAACGGGTAAAGGAGTGGATTGATTAATGCTTTTTAATTCTTTGGAATTTTTATTTATATTTTTACCCGTAACTTTTTTTGTTTATTTCTTTTTAAATAAAAAAAGGTTAATAGTTTTGGCGACAGGATGGATGGTAGCTGCCTCGCTAATATTTTACGGATACTGGAATTATAAGTATCTGACATTAATAATACTTTCGATGATATTCAACTATACGGTAGGTTACACGCTTTCACATCCTGCAAATTTAAAAATAAACAGAAAACTGGTTTTAATGCTGGGGATAGTCGGCAATGTCGGATTATTATGTTATTACAAGTATTTTGATTTCCTTATTAACAATATCAATGCGGTTTTTCACAGCGGATTTGATACTTTAAAAATTGCTCTTCCTTTAGGTATAAGCTTTTTTACGTTTACACAGATTGCATATCTTGTTGACGCATATAAAAAAGAAGTGCAAGAGTATGATTTTTTAAATTATGCTTTGTTTGTAACATTTTTTCCTCATTTAATTGCAGGGCCTATTTTACATCATAGTGAGATGATGCCTCAATTTGCAGATATCAGAAAGAAAGTAATAAATCATAAAAATATATCGGTTGGATTATTTTTAATAGCTATAGGACTTTTTAAAAAAGTTATAATAGCCGATAATTTGTCTGATTTTGCAGGCAGTATGTTTGATATAATCCCGACTTTAGACTTTTTTGAAGCCTGGTTCGGCAGTTTTGCATATACTTTTCAGTTGTATTTTGATTTTTCCGGATATTGCGACATGGCTTTAGGTATTGCTTTATTATTTAATATCAGACTGCCTATTAACTTTAATTCACCTTATAAAGCAGAAAATATCCAAGATTTTTGGCGCAGATGGCACATGACTTTATCAAGATTTTTGAAAAATTATATTTATATCCCGCTTGGCGGAAACAGATTAGGGGAATTTAAGACATACAGAAATCTGTTTTTAACGTTTTTAATAGGCGGTATATGGCACGGAGCTAATTGGACATTTATTATGTGGGGTGTTCTTCACGGCTTAGCTACCTGCATTCACAGATTTTGGAAAAAATTTAATATTCATATAAACAGATATGCCGCAATTGCAATTACGTTTTTCTTTATTAACTTTACGTGGGTATTTTTTAGAGCTTCTTCCATCCATAGAGCAATTGACATATTAAAATCAATGACAGGCTTAAACGGATTTATTCCCGTTACTGTTAATAAATTAAGATTTACTTTTGAAAACGGCAGCATTAAGCTGAGTTTCTTTATGGTAATTACTTGTATAATACTTGTATTTTTCTTTAAAAATTCCATGGAATGGGCTGAAAAATTTAAGCCGAACAGAATATTTTTTATAATAACGCTGGTATTATTAATAGTTTCAGTGTTATCAATTAATAAAGTTTCAGAGTTCTTATATTTTCAGTTTTAAAGAAAAAGAATAAACCTAAAAACTAAAATTATTTACAATTTGCTTCAAAATTTGATATAGAGGTATACATATACTTTTCGGCATTTTTCATAATTTTAACTATTTCTTCTGTTTTTCTTACAGCTATTTCGATTCCTTTTTTTTCTTCTTCACAGGCTTCTATTTCTTTATTTTTTAATTCAGACAAATAATTTTTTATTTGTACAAAGTTTCTTACATATTCTTTAAATCTGTATTTACAATATTCAATATCATTTGTATTAAGCCAAATATTCTCAATAGCAGTAATCAATTTCGCTGAATGTATAATAACAGCTTTTTTATCGTTAATAATATTATCATATACGGCATTTCCGGCATAAGCGCCTAAGGAAAAACCGGCAATTCTGCCTGCTAAGACAGTATTTTTGGTAATATTTACAATTCTGACTGCTGCTGATAAAGGCCCTGCACAAGGTATAAAAGCAAGAGCCGAAACGGCAGCAAATGTTACAGCACCTTTAATTCTTGCTTTTTTAACTTCATCCAGA
>CANPXC010000115.1 GCA_947585605.1 Candidatus Gastranaerophilales bacterium
AATCAGCTATTACTCTTCATTTTATGGATGAAAACTTTGACACGGGAGATATCATATCCCAATACAGATTTGGAATAGATTTAAACGAAACAATGGGAACACTGTTCGCAAGGACAAACGATATGTGTGCTTCCATGCTGTATGAAGCTCTGGATTACTACGAAAATCACCCATTGCCAAGAAAACCGCAGCCAAATGACGGTGAATACAAGAAAGCTCCGTCTTTAACTTTTGAAAAAAGAAATACTTTCATTGATTGGTCAAAATCAGCCGAAGAAATAGAAAGATTTATAAGAGGTTTGAACCCTTTTATCGGTGCCGTTACTTATTATAAAGGCTTAATTTTACGTATTAATTCCGCTTATGTTATAGATAAAAATCATAAACTTGAACCGGGAACTATTTATGATACAAAAAATTCTTTAAAAATTGCCTGCGGAAAAGATATTCTGGAAGTAGATTCGGTTCAATACGGCGCTTATTTTATTTCCTCCGGCAGAGATTTTGCTGACAGAGTTAATGCAAAAAAAGGAGAAAAGCTCTATAGTGAAAAAGCTTAATTTTCTTACACCCGGTATCCCTTCATCCGCAAAAGGATATAAAGAAGGACTTAATATTATTAAAAATACGGGACTTGACGGACTTGAAGTTGAATTTGTTCACGGCGTCAAAATGAACGATGAAACCCAAAAGTTTGTTAAGGATTTTTCAACGGAAAATAATCTTACATTAACTTGTCATGCTCCTTTTTATATTAATTTGAATTCCCAAGAACCGGAAAAAATTGACGCAAGTGTAGAAAGAATTATTGAAACAGCTAATGTGGGAAAAAATATCGGCGCATACAGTATTACATTTCATGCAGCATTTTATATGAAACAAAATCCGGAAGATGTATATAAAACCGTATACAAATCAATGGAAAAAATATGTTCTCATCTGGAAAAAGAGAATAATAATATATGGATAAGACCTGAAACTACGGGGAAAGGCACTCAATGGGGAACTTTTGAAGAAATAACAGAACTTTCCAAAAATTTTAAAAATGTACTTCCGTGTATCGATTTTTCGCACATTCATGCCAGATACAACGGCAAATATAATACTTATGATGAATTTTCCAAAATTTTTGAATATATGGGAAATCAACTGGGGCAAAATATTTTTGAAAACTTTCATGCTCATCTTGCGGGAATTGAATATGGAGCAAAGGGTGAAAAACAGCATTTAATATTTGAAGAAAGTGATATGAATTACAAAGACCTTTTAAAAGTATTTAAAAAATATGATGTTAAAGGCGCGCTCGTTTGTGAAAGTCCCAATATTGAAGTTGATACAAAACTTTTAAAAGATTATTATCTGAGTTTATAATATGGATTTATTTTATTGCAGCTGCCTAAATTGTGAAGGCAAAAATTTAAATGAAAAACAGCATAACGCCGGCAGATATATTATCAAGCTTGCCGCTAAATCCGTATATAACATTATAAATCCCGAAATTGAAGTTATAAATAATAAACCTCGCTTTAAATTTTCGGATATTAACTTCAGTATTTCCCACTCAAACGAAATTGCGGCAGTTTGTTTTGACAAAAAACCCATAGGATTTGACATAGAACAAATTAAACAACGTGATTTTCAAGCAATTGCGGAAAGAATGAATTTTTCTTTAAAAGAAAATACACTTGAAGAATTTTATAAACAATGGACGCTTTATGAAGCTGAATATAAACTTCAAAAAAAAGCAAAAAGTTCTTATACTTTTAAATTTATCGATAAATACATAATCTCCGCCGTTACAAATGAACAAGCGGAGATTGAAAAAAATCTAAAAATTTATAAGATTTCAAACAACGAAATTATTTCTTTGAAATAACATAAATTAAATGGTAACCGAATTGAGTTTTAACAGGTTCTGAAACAACACCCGTAGGAAGATTAAATGCTGCAGTTTCAAATTCCGGAACCATGTCGCCTTTGCCGAACCAGCCTAATATACCGCCGGATTTACCTGAAGGACATTTTGAATATTTTTTTGCAGCGTCCATAAATCTGTTAAAAGTATCATCAGGATTTCCGTTAACTATTTCTTGTCTTATTGTAACAGCTTCTTTTTCAGTAGGTACAAGAATATGAGCAGCTTGAACCTGCTTAACTGCAGCAGCTTCCGCCCTATTTTGTATCAGATAAGACACATTTTCACTTTGAAATTCAAATATTCCAAACGCAAATAACAGTAATAAAATCGAACATAATTTTTTCATAATATCTCCTTAATATTATTTACTCAAGTTAATAAATTGATTTTCTCTTGTTATTGCGACCATGCCTGAGCGAACGAGTTCTTTTATTCCTATAGGGCGCAATAATGCAATTAAAGCCATTACCTGCCTGTTATCTCCGCTATATTCCAACGTATAAGTATCCGGTGAAACATCAATTATTTTTGCGCCGAAGATTTCTGATATTCTCAGTATTTCACTTCTTACATCATCTTTTGCACTTACTTTGCACAGAATTAACTCTCTATCTATACATTTATCAGCGGATTTAGGGAGTTCAACGACTTTAATTGTATTAATTAAACGGTTTAATTGCTTACAAATTTGCTCTATGACAACATCATCACCGTTTGTTACAATAGTAATACGGGAAAATACCGAATCAATGGTAGCTGCGACAGTTAAACTTTCGATATTATAGCCTCTGGTGGAAAAGAGGTCACACACTGAAGAAAGAATACCTGCTTCATTTTTAACCAAAACAGAAATAGTATGTTTCATAATTAATCTCCCGCTCCAGCTTCGTTATTTGACAAAATAACTTCATTTAAGGGTTTTCCTGCCAATACCCAAGGATAAACCATTTCAAACGGTTCTACAACAAAATCAATAATTACAGGGCCATCAAAAGCAATAGCTTTATCAAGCGCCGTATCAATATCTTCTTCTTTTGTTACTCTTATACCCAAAATACCGTATGCATCAGCTAATTTTACATAATCGGGTGAAGTGATGTTTGTTTGAGAATAGTGTTTATCAAACAGTTTTTCCTGCCATTGACGCACCATACCAAGATATCCGTTATTTATTACGGCTATTTTAATCGGTATTTTATAGTCCACACAGGTCATAAGTTCTTGAATATTCATCTGAATACTGCCGTCGCCCGCAATGTTAAATACAAGCCTGCTTCTGTCTGCTATTTGAGCGCCCATTGCAGCGGGGAAACCAAATCCCATTGTTCCCAATCCGCCTGATGTAATTAATTGGCGAGGTTGATTAAATTTGTATAATTGTGCAGTCCACATTTGATGTTGACCCACTTCCGTTGCGATTATTGCATTTTTATCTTTTGTTTTTTGATATATATGCTCAATTACCGTTTGAGGGCTCATAATACCGTTTTCAACAGCCCTGATTGCTCGTTTTTCTTTCCATGAATCAATTTGCGAACACCACAATTTCCTAAGTTCTTCATTGTACAAGTATTTACCCGTATTATACTCATTTAACATAACGTTAATAACATTTTTAGCGTCGCCTACAATTGGAATATCAACATGAACGTTTTTACTTATTGAACAAGGGTCAATATCAACGTGAATAACTTCCGCATCCTTACAAAAACGTTTTAAACATCCTGTAATTCTGTCATTAAATCTTGTACCGACGGCAAAAAGCACATCGCAATTGCTAACAGCCAGATTAGCCCAATAATTGCCGTGCATTCCCAGCATTCCGAGCGAAAGCTTATCATCCTGCGGGAAAGTACCTATTCCCATTAATGTTGTAGCAACCGGTATATTTAATCTGCGTGCGAGTTCTCTTAATTCCTTCCACGCGTCAGAATGAATAACACCGCCTCCTGAAATAATAACAGGGCGCTGAGCCTCACATAATTTTTTCAATGCTCTTCTGCATTGAATAGGGTGACCTTCGTATGTCGGGTTATAGCCGGGAAGATTAATTTTATCGGGATATTCAAAATCGGTTTTACAAGTAAGAATATCTTTAGGAAGCGAAACTACAACAGGCCCGGGGCGTCCAGTTTTTGCTATATGAAAAGATTCCTTTATAACTCTGGGCAAATCACTGATATTTTTAACAAGATAATTATGTTTACAGCATGTTCTGGTAATCCCTACAATATCAGATTCTTGGAATGCATCGTTACCAATTAGTTTTGAATCAACCTGCCCGGTAAAAACTACCAAAGGATAGCTGTCATAATAAGCATTGGCAATCCCGGTAATAGTATTACAAGCGCCGGGGCCGGATGTAACAAGAACAACACCGGGTTTACCCGAAACTCTGGCATAACCTTCAGCGGCATGGACAGCTGCCTGTTCATGTCTTACAAGATAATGTTTTATAAAATCACAGTTATATAATTCATCATAAATATGAAGAATAACACCGCCCGGGTAGCCGAATATTTTATCAACTCCCTCTTTTCTCAAACACTCAAGAAACATTCTCGCGCCGTTCATTTTTTCTGTTTTACAAATTTGTTCGGCTGTCATGCTATTCTCCCATCACAATTTTTATTAACTTATAAAATATTTTAGTATAAATATTTAGTTTTTCCATATTATTTTTACATTTTAAAAGATATTTTTGCAAAATTTAACCTGTTGACTATCATTTTTTAAGTTTTACACTAAAAAATAGCTGTTCACGGTAAAAATAGGAAAAGAGGTAATTTATGGCAAAAATTTATTATGCAGCTGATTGCAATCTAAATCTTTTAAAAGGCAAGACCGTTGCTATTATAGGTTATGGAAGCCAAGGGCATGCTCACGCATTAAATTTACACGAAAGCGTAATTGATGTTGTAGTAGGTCTTTATAAGGGTTCTAAATCATGGCAAAAAGCTGAAAATGCAGGTTTAAAAGTCATGACGGTTGAAGAAGCTTCTAAAGCCGCTGATTTAATCATGATTTTATTACCCGATGAAAAACAAGCAGATATTTATAAATCTCAAATTGCTCCGAACTTAACTGCAGGAAAAATTCTTGCTTTCGCTCACGGATTTAATATACATTTCAATCAAATTATACCGCCAAGTGATGTTGACGTTATAATGATAGCCCCAAAAGGCCCCGGACACACTGTAAGAAGCGAATACGTCGAAGGTAAGGGCGTCCCTTGTTTAATTGCCGTTCAACAAAATGCTTCAGGTAAAGCGACTGAAATTGCATTAGCTTATGCAGCAGGTATTGGCGGCGCAAGAGCAGGTGTATTGGAAACTACATTCAGACAAGAAACAGAAACTGATTTATTCGGCGAACAAGCTGTTTTGTGCGGCGGTGTTACAGCTTTAATGCAGGCAGGTTTTGAAACTTTGGTTGAAGCAGGTTATGACCCGCAAAACGCTTATTTTGAATGTATTCATGAAATGAAATTAATTGTTGAC
>CANPXC010000116.1 GCA_947585605.1 Candidatus Gastranaerophilales bacterium
TCTTTTTAAAGTGGGACTACCTGCAGGCTTTACTTTATCCCAATCAATTTTTTTAAAATCATCAAGAGTGCGAATATCTTTATTTTTTATCTCTTTTAGTAATCGTCTTAATAAGTAAAATATCCTTACTATGCATTCATTAGCAATAACAGGAATTGATTGGCGCAAAAGCTCAACTCCCAAGCCAAATTCTCCTCTTAAATCCATTTTAACAATACTTTCTTTTATAATATTGCCGGATTCATCACGTTTCATAAATAAAGTACCATTAAACAGTTTTGCAAGAAATTCCGATAAAAGATTCTTGTTATTATTTTTAAAAAAAGGTGAAGCGGATAATTCTTTTGCCATTGAAAGAATCGGGCCTGGAATACCCGTTCCTCCGCTGATTAGCGCAGTTGCACTTGAACCTGCCATATCACTAACCAAATGGAAAAACCAATAAATTGTTCCGTAAATAATCTTTTTGATTGGGTCTTTTCCGATAAATATTTTGCTTGATTCAGGAACATCTAAAATAATAAATTTCCCCAAAGTATCTGTTCCATAAGTTTTACCCGTATATTGAGTCAGCAGTGAAAATATTAATCCAAGAATAGTAGGATGATGAGAAAAATCACGCAAATGGTGCTGTAAACCACCTCCGAAACCCGGAGTATTTCCGTCTGAGGGTATAGGAAATTTCTTTTCCAAAAATTTCACGGCTGACTGTAAATCAACCTTTTTACATCCAAATTTTTTTGCGGTATTTATTACAAATTTTTCCGCCTCATCACATGCAATTGCTCTGCCTCGTGATAAATTAAATTCTCCATTCCAAAATAAATCAAGACAACCGCATAACAAACCTGAAGCAATTGATACAATATAATCAAACTTATCTGCGTGACTTGACAGCATATCAATTTGACAATCGCAATTATAAATAATTTCGTCTATATCAAATTCAGAGATTTTATCTGCTTCTTCCCGTGTAATTATATTAACTTCAATTTCACTTCGATTCATTTATTTCCTCAATTTTTCAAGTTAATTTAATTATACATAAAAAGGTAGAAGGAAAAAGGGAGGGAACAGGGAAAGAGAAAAAAATTTTTTACCAGGAGCCGCCTCCGCCTCCGCCGTGGCCGCCTCCCGAGCGTCCGCCGCCGGAGTGTCCTCTCCCCGAGCGTCCGCCGGAGTGTCCGCTGCTGCTTACAGGTGTTGCTGCTGATACCAATGATGATGTAAAAGTATTAAATCTTTCAGGATTTAATGTACCTTTGTACCATGTAGGATTAGCATTTAACAGTCCGCTTATTTTCTTCAGCCATACGTCTGATACACCCAGTATAAATGCATACGGTAAAACATCTGCGCAATAATTTGGATTTTCTGCAATTAAGTCTTCTATTCTTTTTTGTTCGGCAACTTCCAAATATTTTTTAAAGCCCATAATTTCGCCTAAACGACGTCTGCCTTGTTCTGTTCTTTTTGGCATATTTACCAAACATATAACGCTGACAACTATTGCCAAAACTTCCAAAATAAATAACGGATAATTATTCTCAAAATTTTGAACCATAGGAACTATCATTACCATTGGCATTCCTATAAATCCTGCAGCCCATATCGTTCCGAAAGCAATTGTCGCTATATTTTTTGTAGAAAGCAATGCAGCATAAACTAATGTACCTATAATGGGGAATAACAGTGCCATTGAGGCTTCATTTGTTAATAACGCCCAAGAGTAATCACCAAGTGTATATAACATTGAAGCAAATAAGCCTACAATTACAAGAATTATTAATGCAATTTTCCAAAAACTGCATGAATCCTGATTAAATAAGCTTACTCTTAATGTTCTGCGCAATGCAGAGCTGATTTTAGAACAGTATGTTGTAAATACATCCGATATTTTTAAATCAATTTCAGTAACAACGTCTTTTCCGCCGAAAAACAGTCCGTCCATAAATGCTTTTTCGACTTTGTTATTTCCGTCATATGGCTTTACTTTCTTTATTGTCAGGTTAATATCATCATCATCTACTTCTATATAACCTTTATTCGCCAAGTAGAAAATTAAGGATATAACTCCTTTCGGAGTGGAATCTCCGCTGTATTCAACTTCTACTTCCGCACTGTTTCTGTTCTTTGGCGGATAAAAAGATACTACGGGTGTAACAGGGTCATCTTTCCCATATACCATCCATAATATGACAGGTATAATGGTTAATACGATTACCAAAAGTCCCATGTACATTATCGGTGTTTGTGCGGGAATAAAGTATTTGTCGGGAAGTTCTATTCTGACTGTAATACCTTCCCATTTTTTTAGCGGGGCGGTTATATAACCGTTAATTGTATTCCCTTGAACATTAAATTTTAAAAAGTTAGGGTCATACCCCGACATACCTTTTTCCCCTGTTGAAAATCCCAATTTAGTTGTATCAAAGTCTTTTGGCATTGTTATTGAAAAGTTAACACGGTTTATATAAGTACCCCAATCCGTGCCGATTAAGTTAAAGTAAAATTCATCAGCGTCTTTTACCTTATCATTGCCCATGTGATACTTATATTTAAAACTATATCTCACATCGCCTGATACATATCTGTCAGCATTACCCATTCTTGCCGTAAAATTAATGTTTGACGGGATTATGCTATATGGTTGAGAAGATTGAAAATCAGTAATTCTGGCATATTCCATATTGGAGGTGCCGTCTTCTCTCACAATACGATTTTTGATTGGTATTGTACGATAAATTCCGTGAGAATTCTCTGTGAAATAAACATCAATAATTTCTTCTATCTCTGCAACTCTGTCTTCCGTAATATTCATTTTTACGGTGTAATTATTGATAAAAAAATTTTCGGCATTCGCAAAATTAAATATAAATATATTTAAAACAAACGCCGTAATTATTAAAATTAATTTTTTCATTAGAATTGAACCTTTACGTTTTGTCTTTCTGCTTCATTAATTTCAAATAATTTTTCACTTTTAATGTTGAATAAAGTACAAACTACATTTGAAGGGAATAATTCCGTATAAGTATTTAATTCTCTTACTGTTCCGTTGTAATACTTTCTTGAATTTGCTATATCATTTTCAACTGAAGATAATTCATTCATTAATAGCATAAAGTTTTCATTAGCTTTTAAATCAGGATAATTTTCAACAACTGCGAGTAATTTTGCAATACCGATATCAAGTTTTTGGTTGATATCAATCTTTTGAGCTGAATTTAAACCGCCGTAGTTAGTGCTTCTTAATTGTGTAATTTCTTCAAAAGTTCCTTTTTCGTGTGCGGCATAGCCTTTTACAGTTTCAAGCAAGTTTGGAATTAAATCCCAACGCTTTTTTAAGTAAACATCCATTGTTGAGAATGCTTCACGTACGTAGTTGCGTAAGACAATTGCCCTGTTGAAAGCCCCGATTAACCATAAAATAAGGCCTACAACTACAATGGCAACTACCGCAAGAATAACTAAGTTTGTCATAAATATACCTCTTTTCCAATACTAACACTAAGAATTATATCAAATTTTACAGTTGGTGTAAATTTTTTTTTCTGCTATAATGATATTATTTTAGGGGATTTATGGATAAAAAACTTGATATATATTTTGAAGCACAGAACGATAATGCAAAATTAGTTCATATTACGGGATTACTCTGGGGTAAAATTAATTCCGAATTGGATTTCCTTCTTTCCGATTATAATTTGAATGTTTCTAAGTTTAATATTTTAATGATAATTAAACATTTGGGGCAGCAAAACGGTATTCAGCAAAATGAAATAAGTAAAAGATTACTTGTTACACCTTCTAACATTACTAAATTGCTTGATAAACTTGAAAAAGAAAATATGATTACGAGAAATTCAAAAACAAATGATAAAAGAGTCAAATTAATAAAAATAACCTCATCGGCTTCCGAATTATTGGATAAGGTCTGGCCGTTATACTTGGAAAAAGTATGTTTACTGACAAAATTATCAGATAAAAAGGATGTAATTTTGTTGGAAAAATTAGCGTATAAATGGTTATGCGATATAGTTTAAATTGTAATGAGAGGACAAAAAATGGAAAAGAAAAAATTATTTGATATTGAAAAAAGCGTATATTTCAGGTTTACGTCATTGTATTGTGTGTTTTTCATTCTCTTAGCGGCTTTTTGGGGATTATTTCTGTTGAGATTTCATTCCACGCCGGATAATCAGCTTAATGACTTAGGCTTTATATTTGTTGTTTTATTGCTATTGACTTATTTTTTTGTAGCTAATATTGCTCCAGCGGGTGCTATCGCAACTATAGTAACAGACTTGGTACTCGGGAAAAAAGTGCAATCGGTATTTAACGTTAATTCAAATGCATTTATAAGAATTCTGCAGTATACCCTCTTCATATTTTTCCATGCAATATTATTGGCGGCGGCATCAGTGTATATATCAACTCCTATGTTATTAACGCATTTAATTCCGTTAGCGATTATTTGCTCGTTGATATCTTGGGCAATTGTGTATAAAATTCATGAAATTTTAACTACCGTAAAAAAATATACCAAAGAAGCCCCTCAAATGCTCGTTCCTCCCAAACAAGATAACAGAGCTATAATTGTTCTTACGGCAATAATTATAAATATAGTATTTTTCCATCTTTTAGCTTCATTTGTTGCGTATGTGACCGAAGCCCAAAATCCCGGTATATTTAATGACGTGAAAGTAACGAATAAATTCTTTGCTCCGGAACAAAAAGTAATAAAATTAATGAAGGCCCCTACTTTTGAAGAATATGCGGCGGGTGTATTAGGTATGCAAAATTAATATATTTGAAAAATATAAACTAAATAAAAAAAATATTATATTTTAAATTAATAAAAAATTAAAAAAATATAAGAAGAAGAAATAATATAAAAATTCATTTAAAATAAATAATTAATTTCGCCCCGGTACTTCGTATAGAAAACTTCTAAATTCGGCACAAGCTCGGGAACTCCTCCCTGCGGTCGTCAAACAGCCCTCGCTTTGGCGCTGCCTCATTAAGAAGTTTTTACTATACTCCGTAATGGGCTTTAATTAATCATTTATTTTAAATTCTGAAAAAATTAAAAAAAAAAGAAAAGAAAAACTAAATAAAAAAATGAAATTCGAGAGCCTGTATTTGTTTCGTTTTTATTGCTTAACG
>CANPXC010000117.1 GCA_947585605.1 Candidatus Gastranaerophilales bacterium
CAGGTCTTTTTCATCAACCGGAATCGTTCCGCATTTCGGGCAGTATACAATCGGAATAGGAGTCCCCCAGTATCTTTGTCTTGAAATTAACCAGTCACGGAGTCTATATTGAACTTTAGCTTCGCCAAAACCGCCTTTTACCGCTTTATCTATAATAACTTGTTTTGCTTTTTCGTTATCAAGCCCATTGCAATCAAGTGAATTAACAAGCACTCCTTTATCCGTATATGCTTCTTTTAATTCGGTTAAAGGATTTTCGGGATTTTGAATAACAATTTTAATTGGCAGATTATATTTTTTTGCAAAAGCAAAATCGCGTTCATCGTGTGCCGGAACTGCCATAACTGCGCCCGTGCCGTATTCCGCCAGCGCGTAATCCGCAGTCCAAATCGGAAATTCTTCGCCGTTTAAAGGGTTAATTAAGTGAGTACCTAACGGAACTCCCGTTTTAATTCTTTCGGTTGATAAACGTTCAATTTCCGTCATTCTTCGTGCATTTTGTCTGTATGCTTCAACTGCTTCTTTATTTTCGGGAGTTGTGAGTTTTTCTATGTCTTTATATTCGGGTGCAACAACAAGGTATGTAATACCGTATGCAGTATCAGGTCTTGTTGTATAGACGGGAACCTCTAAACCTTCAATTTCTTTAACCTTAAATCTTAAAATAGCACCTGTTGAACGGTCTATCCAATTTTTTTGCATGGTTTTTACGCTGTCAGGCCAGCCTTTAAGTTTTTCAATATCATCTAAGAGTTCTTGAGCGTAGTCGGTTATTTTTAAAAACCATTGTGAGAGATATTTCTTTTCTACCTCTCCGTCGCATCTCCAGCATTTGCCGTCAATTACCTGTTCATTTGCAAGTACCGTTGCGCAGTTATTACACCAGTTAACGGCGGCTTCTTTTTTATATGCCAATCCTTTTTTAAACATTTGAATAAAGAAGTATTGAGTCCATTTGTAGTATTCGGGCAGACAGGTTGTAACTTCTCTATCCCAATCAACCATTAAACCGAGTTCTTTTAACTGCTTTTTCATATAAGCAATGTTGTCGAGTGTCCATTTTTTTGGATTTGCACCGTGTTGTATAGCAGCATTTTCGGCGGGAAGTCCGAAGCTGTCCCAGCCCATCGGATGTAGAACGTTATATCCGTTCATTCTTTTATATCGTGCTATTACGTCGGATATTGTATAATTTCTGACGTGTCCCATGTGCAGCTTGCCCGACGGATACGGGAGCATTGATAATATATAATATTTTTCTTTATCTTTGTCGTTATATACTTTATTTAATTTCGTTTCATCCCAGTGCTTTTGCCATTTTTTTTCGATTTCCTGCGGAAAATATCTGTTTTTTAACACAATTAATCTCCCAATATCTGTTATGTTTAAATTATAATCTAAACATAAAAATTATAACAATTTATTTATTTTGAGCTATCAGACCGTCAATTAACTCAAAGATATATTTTTAAACTTTTTAAATATGATTACAGTAAAACTCCCATAGCAAAATGTAAGGAATTACAATCGGCGCACCGACTATTGCGACGACTCCCATAGCAACATTTGTACCGGCATTGGCGGCTATTCTCCCCGCTACTTTTCCTTTTTTTATGTAATGCCATTTCCCGTCATACATTACTTCAATATTTTCGCCGTAATTGCCTGTTTTAAGTTTCCCTATTCTTATATCTTCAAATTTAGCAGCCGTATGCATTCCTGTTTTTAAATCAAAAAGTCCGTATTTCCCGTTTTGTTTTAATTTTAAATAAGCACTGTTGAAACCTAATTGAGTTATTTCATCATAGATAAACTCTGTTTGTTCCTCGGTTTTATCTGTATTTATAATCCCTAATTTGTTGTTTTTCTTTGCAATGTAATACAAATTACCTTTGTTTGTATATGGTGATAAGATTTTATCATAAATATACGGAATTGCTTCTGTGGTGTTATGTTCCGAGGAATTATATTTAATTATGCCGAATTTTTCATTATTTTTTACGGGGATATAAAAAGAATTTGAATAATAAATCCAGTTATCGGATATAAATTCGGCCCGCCTTATTACAGGTGACGTATCTTTTTGGGAATTAATTAAATAATAATTATTGTCTGAAACTTGAAAAATTAAATAGTTCCCATGTAAAGGAATTATATTTTTGTAAATAATATCGTAAGGACAAGAACCGTAACTGTTACAAATCCCTTTTTTCCCGTTCAGTGTAACTATAAATTCATTTTTTGCTAAATAATTAACGTCATCAAATTTGGCGGGAAATATAATATTGTTGTGTTTATCTTTTACTCCGAATTTATTATTTTCCTCAAGTAAATAATAATGCTGTCCAAGAGGCTTTTCGCCGTTATTATTTTCCTGAGCTAAAGCAAAATTAAGATTTAAACAGAAAATAAATATTAATAAAAAAGAAAATAATTTTTTCATAAATTAAATGCTTTCCGTAATTTTATCCAAATCAATATTAAGGCATTTTAGTTCATCACAGGTTGTTTGTCGTTTATCCCACAGGCATGGACGACAATTTGCATTGTTTTTTACGGCTATAAATTTATCGGAAACGGGCAATAATTTTTTTTCATCTGTCGGGCCGAATATGGCAATGGTTTTTGTATCTGTTGCTACTCCGATGTGCATTGGGGCAGAGTCGGAACATATAAGTACTTGTGCGCTTTTTATAAGTTTTGCCAAATCGTATATATTTTTAGTCTTTCCGTACATATCAACAAAATTAGTTAAATCAACATTTTTTAATTCTTCAAGGATTTTCAATATGCACTGTTCATCATCGGGGCCGCCTGCCAAATAAACTTTTTTGCCGTTTTGTAACAGCTTTTTTATTAACTGCGCCCATTTATCGGCTCCGAAAATTTTTATAATACCTTTAGATACGCTTATTTTGCTGACTCCGGGGTGAATAATAACCGTATTTTCGTGCCTTTGTACTTCTTCTGTAATAATTTGAGGATATTCAAAGCCGGAATTGACAATTGGCTTAACCAAGTCAAAATACATATTTGAAGCATATTGATTTTTATTTAATTCAACCGCATAAGTTAAAAGTTTTTTACTTAAAGCCGATGTTTTATAACCTATTTTTGTTTTTATTCCGGTAAAAAATAAAAGAAAAGATATCAGCGGATTGGCGCCTGAGGAAATAACCAAATCATATTTCCCAAATAGCGCTTTAAAGTATAATTTTAGCATTTCAATATATTTATTTTTTGTTTTGATATCAATACAAAAAAAGTCATCAATCAAATTTGTAAGCGAAATGAAAGCCTTGCTTCTGCCTTCTAAACAGAGTGTGATTTTTGAATTCGGATAATTCTTTTTTAAACTTTGAATGACGGGCATGAAAAGGATTTCATCACCAATTCCGCCGAAATTAATTAATAAAATATTTTTAAATGAATTCATATCAGAAAGGTTTTGTTTGGTTTAATTTTTTTCTTAATTCTCTGAAGCGTGCAATGTCTTCTTGGGCTTTACCCGTTTCTCTGAATACAACTTGACTGGAGGGGTGAACCATCATAATACAATCAATATGAATTTCTAAGAAATGATATTTTCTTGGCGGGGTATTAGCATTTCTTGTAATAATTTCCGCATTAGTAACGGCAAGGAAGCGTTTATCCTTGTCATTTAATAAATCGGTTAACTCTCTGTTTGTTTTAGTATATTTAGAAACATGCACCGTACCTTTAATTTCATGGTCGGCAGTTAATATAATAACCTCTATGGGAACTGTATCTATTTCTTTTGCCATTTTTCACCCATTAAATATAATCCATATATTGATTATAGTATTTGATTAATTTTTCTGCAACTGTTTTTGTTTTAAAAAAACTCTGTTTAATATTTTTGCATGTTTGCATAATTGTTCTGATTTTTTCATAAAACTATTATCATCGGCGGCAATTTTTGCACAGTAATAGCAATATTTACAGTAGTCATATTTAAAACATTCCGTGAGATTAGCCGCTGTAAACTTTTTTGAGTATTCCGGCAGTATTTTTTCCTTTAGTTTTTTTAGTGATGTTTTTTTATAATTTCCAAAAACATATTTATTATATGTGCAGGGAGTAATATCTAAATTAGGTTCTACAGACAGCGTGGTAACTCCTGCTCCGCATAAATATTCATTATTTTTTTCAAAATTTTTATATTTTACGGAAAAGTCTATGTTATTTAAATAATAATTTTCAATATCAATTTCCGATAATGAGGCGTTAGAATTATTATTATCGGTATTATTAAAAAATCTGCATGATTCCTTATAATCAATTCCGAGTTCTTCTGAAAATTTTATTAAATCCTTGCTGCTGTTTTTATTAAAGGATGATAAAAAATTAGCTATAGAAACTATAATATTATTTTGATGTAATTTTTTTATAACAGTTAACGTTTTATGATGAGAGCCTTTAACTCCCGTCATATTATCATGTATATCAGGGTCCATACTGTATAAACTTAATTGAATATTATATGGGTAAAGTTTAATTAATTCTTTGAAAAAATTTTCATCATCATATAATTTTTGACCGTTAGTATTAATAATAAGATTTGCGTGTTTATTTTTTATATATCGCGCAATTTTGAGGAAATCCTTGTTTAGTGTACATTCACCGCCGGTTAGCTTGAAAAAAAATACTCCAATATCAACCGCTTCATCAATAATACATTTGGCATTTTCAAAAGATATTTGATATTTATCTATATTTTTAGGATTACAGCAGTGTTTACAGTGCAAATTACACGTATAGTTTAAAATCAAATTCAGTTTTTCAAAAAAAGAATTTTTTTTTAAAAAATTATTTCTTGAGTAAATAAAATAATTAATATTTTCACTGTCAAATTTAATGCGGTAAGGCAGATAATTGGATTTGTATTTCACGAATGATTGTTTTGTATCAATTAAATTGTTTTCTTTCAGTTGTGATAAAAAATCATCAATAATACTTTCCTGGTGATTATTTACAGCGTACTTGCGGATTAAATCATAGTCTTTGTTTTTAACAATGAAATCCCATAACATAGCCATTTCATCTTTTAAAACAAATTCCGCAAAATCTTTAAGATTGATAATAAAACTTAATG
>CANPXC010000118.1 GCA_947585605.1 Candidatus Gastranaerophilales bacterium
TTTATTTTTCCTACAACTTTCTTAGCCATTTTGTTTTCTCCTTTCGTGGTAATGGCGGAATTTTACTTCCTTCCACTTTTTTGTGTATTTTCAGATTTTTTGTATTTGTTTATATTCAAGTTCAACTGGCGTTTCACGTCCGAATATCGATACCATTGCTCTTAATTTAGATTTATCCGGATAAACTTCCGTTATATCACCAATAAATTCTGAGAACGGCCCGGATATAATTCTGACTTTATCACCCGCTTTAACATCAAGCTCAACCTTTGTAACTTGATTTTGAGTTTTGTGGATAATCTTTTTAATTTCGCTATCTTTTGCCGGTATCGGTTTTTTAGCGGAACCGACAAATTTTGTAACACCCGCGGTATGTCTTACTACATACCAAGAGTCATCATCCATAATCATTTCAACTAAAACATACCCCGGGAATATTTTTTCTTCCCTGTCTGTTTTTTTACCGTCTTTCATTTTTGTTACGGTTTTTTGAGGAACTTCTATTCTGAAAATCTTATCTGCCATATTCATATATTCAATACGTTTTTCAAGATTTACTTTTACCTTGTTTTCGTGGCCTGAATATGTATGAACTATGTACCATCTTTTCTTTGGTGCTTTTGAATCTTTAACAGATTCTTTTAACTCTGTTTCTTTTTCGTTTAATATTTCCTCTTTTTTTGAAGGAGTATTATTTTCCGAAACTATACCTTCCTGTCCGAGTTCCATATCTGCTAAATGTTCCACTATTTCTTGATTTTCTTTTGTCATTATTAAATAATTCCTATCTTTTAAATCACTCGTTTAAGCTTTTAAATTCAAAAAGCTTATTATACCTTCAAACACTTTATCTAAGCAATAAGTATAAGATGTAAATGCAAAAACAATTAACAGTACAACAACAGTTTGTGCTATAACTTGTTTTCTTTCCGGCCAAGTAATCTTGCCCCATTCTGATTTTACACCTTTAAAATATTGTATTATTTTTTCCATTTTACCCATTTTATAATCCGCGCCCTGAAGGACTCGAACCCTCGACATCCGGTTTTGGAGACCGACGTTCTACCAACTGAACTAAGGACGCTTTTTATAATCCTTATTTCGTTTCTTTATGTAATACGTGTTTTTGGCAGAACGGACAATATTTATTTAATTCCATTCTTTCTTTTGAGTTCTTCTTGTTTTTTACTGTTGTGTAGTTTCTTCTTTTGCATTCTTCACAAGCAAGAACTACCATTCTGTCGTTTTTTCCTTTAATTCCCATTGTGTCTGTCACCTTTTCCTATCAAATTGTATTTTATTTTACAATAGAAAATTATAGAATACAGCTTTTTTTCGTTATATTCTACTTCTTTTTGTTAAATCATTGATAATATCATATATTAAACATATTATTTTTCAAATATAAATTTACAAATCTCAAAAATATTGTTAAAATTGTATTTGTTGGAATAACGGAGAAGATAAAATGGCAATTAGTATTAGTAACGCTTACAGAAATATTATTTCACAAAGGTACAATAAAAATAATTTTTACCTCTTTTGGGGATTATCCGTTATCTTTGGGATTCTATACGTTGTAAGCACTTTTTTTAAAGGAGGCGGCCTTCTTTCAGGTATATTTATGATACCATTCATAATTATTTCCGCCGGATTTGCGAATATAGCCATTCACAATCGATATAGAGGTAAAAAAGGTGTTTTACCTTCTTTAATAAATAATCTTGAAGAAATCGGCGAAATAGGATTTAAAGCAAGTATAGGAGGTTTATGCAACGGCTTAATACTTAGCATTTTAGCGTCTATTATTTGCGTTTTGTCTGTGTTAATCTCGTCGTTTGGCGGATATATTCTTCAAATAATAATATGTTTAATAGTAGCTGGCATGAGTGGACTTCTATTATATGAAATTTTATGTGCGCTGCAGGCTTGTTTTTTAAAAGATTTATCATTAAAAGAGTTTTTTAACTACAATAAAGCCTTTTATTTATTAGAAACAAATCCTAAATCCTTTTTTATATACACAATAAAGCTGTTTATTGTAAATATAATTTATTTAATTATCTTACTGTTCATAACGGGAATTATTTATTTAGGAAATAAAAATGCAGCAAATATTGTATACGGACTTCTCGGATGTATTTTAAGTCCGCTGGTTGCTTTATTTTATATTGATTTAATGGGACAACTTTTAAGAACAATTATGCCCTTAAAACACAGACCGCCAGCTCCGAACAAACATCCAAATCCTCCTCAAATAAACGGCACAGAACAAATATAAATAATAAAAAGACGGATTTAAAATCCGTCTTTTTGTATTTGTATAAACATGTCACGTTTCATTTATATTTTTAGAACATAAATATGCCCCTGACCAGCAATTTTGAAGATTAAATCCGCCCGTAAAACCGTCTATATTTAATATTTCGCCTATAAAATACAGTCCTTTTACAAGTTTTGACTCCATTGTCTTGGGATTTATTTCATCCAAATCCACACCGCCCGCCGTTACTATTTCACTGTCTTTGATAAACGAATGCACGCGGACTTTTAAGCATTTTATTGAATTGATTATTATTTCTTTTTCCTTTTTATTCAGCTGAGCGCATTGTTTTTCAACATCAATACCGTTCACTTTTGCCGTTGTTATTATGTAATTTTGCGCAATAAATTTTGAAAATACATTTTTTATTGATTTTTTAGGATTGTTTTTTATCTCTGACTCAATATTTTCAATAGTTTCACTATTTAAGCAAAAAGTTATTTCAAGAGGATTTTCTTTTGATATTTCTTTAAAGGCGTTATATGCTGATAATTTAAAAGCCAAAGGCCCCGACAACGATTTATGCGTAAATAATAAATCACCTTCAAATTCTTTTTTCCCCGTTTTTGCCATTACCGATTTAAAGCTTAAACCGGGCAGCGAATATAAATACTTTTCTTCTATATCAAGCGCGCAAAGAGAAGGTCTTGGCTCTATTATTTTATGAGCGAAACTTTTGGCGAGTTCAAACCCGTTTGAATGTCCTCCTGCTGCGATAATAACAGTATCATACCGGTACTTACCTTTATTTGTAATTATTTCAAATTCTTTTTCAAGTTTTTTTACTGCTGTAACTTTTTCTTTTTTATGAAAAAAGTCCGGCGTTTTCAGGTGATTTGAAAGTATTTGTACTGTTCTTAATGCGCTGTCTGAAATAGGAAACACTCTTTTATCATTTTGCACGTACGTTTTAACGCCCAAATCTTCAAAAAGTTTTCTTGTATCATTTGGTGAAAATCTTGAAAATACTGAAATTAAAAACTTTTCACCCCGCGGATAATTCTTAACCAGTTCCCGAAGCTCTTTTTCATCATAGGATAAATTACATCTTCCCCCGCCTGTAGGCAAAAGAGTTGAAAACGGTTCTTTAATATCAAAGGCAGTAACTTTATTATAAGGATTTTTAAGCAGGAGAACACAAGCCAATCCCCCGGCAGCTCCGCAGCCTATAACTGCAATTCTTTTATATATTAACTCTTGTTCCATACAAGAATACGTCATCAACCGTTTCTAAATCTTCATGCAGCTGCAAAAGCGACTTTTTATATTTCGGATGTTCATAATCAGGTATTAATTCCAGCAAAGGAACTATTGCAAATGCCCTTTCATGCAAATGAGGGTGCGGAATTTTTAAATCCGGTTCATCTACAATCAAATCACCGTAGAATAAAATATCTATATCAATCTTTCTTGCTTCATATTTTAATGATGTTGATTGTTCTCTTCCCATTGCACGTTCCGTATTTTTACATAAATCCAGAAGTTCGCGGGGCGAAAGCTTTGTTTTAACTTCAATAACCCCATTTACAAACCAATCTAAATCTTTATTCCCCCACGGCTCGGTTTCATACAATGCTGATGTCCTTACTACCGTAACCAAGCCTTTTTCAGTCAATAATTTTACGGCTTGCTGTATGTATCCGACTTTATCTCCTATATTTGAACCTAAACACAAATATGCTACTGCCATTAGAACTCCTTTATAATATTTTATTATTCTTTTTATAAAATTACAACTTTATTACTTTTTTATTTAATATTTGTAATAATAATTAAAGTTTGATAAATCACTATATTTGTTTATGTTAAACTTTTCTTATGTTTACAGGTTTAATTGAAGAACAAGGCAGTATAAAAAGCTGCATTAAATCATCAAACGGAATGGAATTAGAAGCAGCTTGCACTAAAATACTTTCCGATGTTACTTTAGGTGCGAGTATTTGTATAAACGGAGCCTGCCAAAGCGTTACGGAATTCGGTAAAGATTGGTTTAAAGTTCAGGTTTCCAATGAAACATTGAACGTTACTAATTTTAAATTTCTTAAAATCGGTGACAAAGTTAATCTTGAACGCGCACTTACTCTTAATAAAAGACTCGACGGACACATCGTATCGGGTCATGTTGATTGCACCGCCCAATTTATTAATGCGCAAAATGAAGGATTTTCCAAACGATTTTTCTTTAAACTGCCTGAAAACTTTGCAAAATATGTGATATATAAAGGTTCAATTGCCGTAAACGGAGTCAGTTTAACAATTGCTTCAATAGAAAAAGATATTTTTTCCGTTGAATTAATACCTTCAACCCTCACTCAGGTTAATCTTTCCTCTCTTAAAAAAGGAGATATTGTAAATATTGAAACTGATTTATTTGCCAAATATGTTGAAAAAATTTTCACTTCAAAAGATAATAAAAGTAAAGTCAATTATAATTTTTTAGTTGAGAACGGATTTGTGTAGTATGAATGAAATTAAGTTTAATACAATAGAAGAAGCTATTGAAGACTTTAGAAAAGGTATTCCCGTTATCGTTGCAGACGATGAAGACAGAGAAAATGAAGGCGATGTTATTATCCCCGCCCAGTTTGCGAATGCTCAAATTATAAATTTTTTAATTTCACACTGTAAAGGAGTTTTATGCCTTGCTCTTACCGCAGATAAGGCGGAAAAACTCGGATTGAGCGAAATGGTCAGCCATAATACAGA
>CANPXC010000119.1 GCA_947585605.1 Candidatus Gastranaerophilales bacterium
CGTCGCGCAGGTGAGTTGCGCTTCAAAAATGCAACGCTGCGGTGCAGCCTTACATTTTCAAAGCACTTTTAAATAAAAAAGGAGAAAATGTAAAGAAAAATGAAGATACTTGACATATAAAAAAAATAAGTTTTAAATAATAAATATTGAAGATAGACATGCATTTTTGCTCTGAATAACGAAACGGCATATAGAAAAAATATATATTATGTAAAAACGAACGATTTATATCCTGACCACTATAAATATACCCCTCTGATATTAAATGTTCAATAAAAAGCATTAGAGAAGGAGCAAAAAAATTAATGTTATCTTTTAAATACTTTTTTAAATTATTAATAACAAACTCCGGAGAATTTGAATTAATATTTAAAATTTCCTCAAACAGTTTAATCTTTAAATCTGCATTATCTATTTTATCAATTATAAATGGTGATATATTTATAAGCTCAATATTATTTTCCAAGCAGTCTATATTAATTTTAATTCTTCTTGAAACACTGTTTAATGCTGCTTTTGTATTATAACCAATCCCGTAACATACATCCAATATGGATAGTGACTCATTTTTTTCAGCTAATTTTTTAATACCGGAAGGCAAAATAAACTTATCATAAGCTTCCTTCAATGCACCGGTTTTTGAATGATAAATATCTTTTACATCTTCATCATACAACCCCGTTGACCCGTCATCCGTTTTTATAAATTTTATATTACCCATGTTCATATTATATTTTAAAAATTTTTTAAATAATCCCTTTATATTTTATCGTTACATATCGATTAGATTTATATTGATAATATCGTAATCAAAATTATAAATGTTATCGTTATATATCTATACGATATTAAATAATGTTTTTTAAAAATAATAAAAAAAATAATTTAAAATTTAAATAATATATTTAATTATACAAAGAAAAACATAAAGAGGGATAAATATATTTCTCTTGTTTATTAATATATGTTGGGAGGAATATATGAATAATACAATAAATATAATGATTGTAGAAGACCATAAATTAATACGAGTCGGCATTAAAACGTTATTCGACGAGGCAGAGGGGTATAATGTAGTAGCTGAAGCTGATTGCGGCAAGGAAGCAATATCAAAAGCCCAATTAACTAGGCCGGATATAATTCTATTAGACCTGGGATTGCCCGATATGAACGGGATTAAGGTAATTAAGTCTTTAAATGAGTCGGATATAAATTCAAAAATTATAGTCTTATCCTCGAGAAATAATGAAGATGAGATAATTAAATCACTTGCATTAGGTGTATTTGCTTATATTATAAAAGATATTAATACTGAAATGCTTTTATATATTGTAAAAAGCGTATATGAAGGTGCTATGTGGCTTGACCCTAAAATAGTTCCAATCCTTAGAGATAAATCAGAGAAAATTGTACCCGCTAAGCAAACTTCAAGAGCTGCATTCAGAAATACTCATTCTAATTTAACTCAACGTGAATATGAAGTATTAAAGCTTGTTGTTGAAGGTAAATCAAACAATGATATTGCTCAATCATTGTGCATAAGCGAGCATACGGCTAAGGCTCATGTATGTAATATTATTCAAAAATTACTTGTTGATGACAGAACACAAGCGGCTGTCAAAGCAATCAAGGAAGGCATTGTTTAAACTAATTATTTAATTAAAGTTACGAAATATTAAAATTTGCATTTAAAATAACAAAAATTTTAATAATTGGACTTATAATTAATACAAATTGGAGGATTTATGACTTCATTGATTGACAATCAAAGAAAAATTAATATTAATGAACTTCCGGCTCAAATTCCGAATTTTAGCTCTACTTTTGAACCAAAAGACTCAGTAATAAAGAAATGGATTATAAATTGGATTTTATCATCAATTAAAAACAATCAAATAAAAGAAAACGACATTATACCAAGCAAAGCTGATATTTCAGCTCATCTCGGAGTAAGTATCGGTACTGTTCAAAATGCAATAAGATATGTTGAAGATGAAGGTTATTTAAAGTCAAAACAAAGACTCGGTACCATGATTTCCAATTTTACTAATCCCTCCGGCGGATTTGTTAAATCAACCTCCAAAAGAGATAAAACTATTAATGCAATAAAAAAAATAATAGTACAAAATAATTATAAAATCGGCAAATCTATCCCCTCTACTCGTCAAATGGCTGTGTTATTGGGGATATCGCAGAATACAACAAGGCTTGCCTACGAATATCTGCAAAAAGAAGGTATACTTATATCACGAAAAACACGCGGTAATGACGCAAATTGGATTTTAAATAATTATCCCCAAGTTAATACTAATGAAATAAAATTATCTTCAAAAATTAAGGCTGATACTTTAGTTGAAAAAATTACCGGCGAATTAAAAGTGTTTTTATCCGAAAAATACAATATCGGAGATAAAATCCCTTCCAATGAAGAACTTGCTTCAGCATTAAATGTCAGTATTAAAACAATACACGACTGCATTAAAAATCTATCCAATCAAAGTATAGTTATATCAAGAAGAGGAAGATACGGAACCATACTTGCGAAAGACCCATTGTCACCCTCTTTTGAACCGTTAAAAGAAAATTCAATATTTACAAATGCTCAAGACAGCGCTATTTATCACTATCAAAAAATTGAAATTAAATTAATTAATCTCATTAAATCTAATTTTAAACCGGGTGATAAATTGCCGTCAATGAAAGAATTATCTGAAAATTTTAATGTTAGTACTAATACAATAAGAAAAGCGCTTCAAAATCTTGCTTCCCAAGGTTACATTACCTTCGGCAGAGGCAGGTTCGGCGGTACTTTCTTAATAGAAATCCCTGATAATTATGAAAAACAAACATACCAATGGCTGTCAATTAATCCAAATTATATTTAATTCATTTTGTATACTTAAAAAAACAATTTAATTAAATATTTTTTACATAACTAAAATTCAATAAAATAATTATATTTATGATTATATACGATTGATTAGAGTGAAAAAAATGAAAAAAAATGTTAAAATAATATTGAGTAATACGTAATCTGCGCAACCGCATTTCATAATGTACTAGATTATAAAAGGAGGCTCCCCTATGTCATCTGCAACTGATTTATCAAAAAACACTACCACAATTACTTCTAAGTTTACCGAAGAATTTGAAAAATACCTTAAAAAACAAGCGTTAAAGACTACTTTTAACGGCTGTGATATTGAAACATTTAGTTGGTACAAAAAAATGCTGGGCATAGGTTGTTAATATAAATATTATAAAAAAGAGGAATTAAAAGTTCCTCTTTTTTGTATATAACATTTATTTTTGATACACTAATACAATGAAGAAAAAATGTATTTTATTTAGTCTTACCTTATTTATTTTATTTACAAATCTGATTGCGGCATTTGCGCTGACAGAGGAAACTCTTATTATTCTTGACCAATCAGCAAGTATGTATGAACATTTTGAACGCGGTATTAAATTTAGTTATGCAAAAGAAGTTGTATTGGAATTACTCAAAGGCTTTGAAAATACCGAGTACATCGGGCTTAGAACAGTCAGTATCAATCCCCAAGTAATGCGCATGCGCGCTCCTGTTACCATTAAAACTCTTTGTACGGCTACAAAGCTGGTAAATCCCATACAATTCTACAATAAAGGAAATATTGAAAATTCCGTAAACGAAATTATCCCAAACGGTATGTCGCCTATACAATATACCCTTATGGAGGCTATAAACAACGATTTTACCCTTAATTCCGACTTAAAACACATTATTTTAGTTACTGACGGCTGGGAAAACTGTAACGGCGATCCTTGCTCTTATATCCGCAAAATTATGATGACCAGAAATGACATAAAAATTGATATTATTGCCATAGGGGTTCCTCCTGACGCTGCCGAAAAATTACAATGCCTTACTAAAAATACAAAGGGAAAATTTGTTGATATAAAAAACCCTAATGATATTACGCCTAAAATAAAAACATTTTTAGATCCGCAATTTATTCCGACAGAACCTGATTATCCGGATACCACTAAAACACCGCAAGAAAGAAATGACGGAATTATTTATAAAAATTACCTTTTAGAATTTTTTGAATAAATTAAAATCATTAATAAGTACTTTTTTGGGGTAATGACATATCCTTAGTTTTTTGCTACTATAAAATTGTTTAAAATACTTTATAATAAGCTTTATGGGTGAATAATGAAAAAGAAATTAGTATTTTTATTATCTTTTATATTAATGTTTTCAGCATACAGATGTTATGCTGATACTAATTATACATATACAAATCCTGCTGATAATAAGATAAAAAATACGGTAGCACCTGAAACCGATAAAGAAAAAATATTATTTATTGTTGATTTTTCAAACAGCATGAATGAACGACTTGGACATTCAACAAAGTTGGAAACAGCACTATCTACAATGAAAGATATACTTTCTCAACTTCCGAAAACAGCAGAAGTCGGTTTAAGAGTGTATGGTCACAGAACCGGTTTTACGCCGAAGCAAAGCTGCAGCGCTTCACAGCTCATATCCCCCATAATGACCGACAATACCGCAAATATTTATTCAAAACTTACTTCTATAAACGCTGTAGGCTGGACGCCGATTACATATTCGCTTAAACAAGCGTCATTTTTTGATTTTGGCGATTACAGCGGAAGAAAAAGAATAATTTTAATAAGCGACGGCGGCGAAAATTGTGATGAAAGCCCCTGTGACTTTGTAATTGAATTAATGAAATACAGAGATGATATAAGAATTGACGTAATAGCTCTTGCTGTGGGTGATGAAGAAGCGAATAATCAGCTAAAATGTGTAGCACTTGTTGCTTCAGGCAAGTTTTATAATGCTAATACGGCAGCTGAACTTAAAAAGAGCCTTGAAGACTCTCTGAATTTACAAAAAGAAGTTCAAGGAATGATTATTAACAAATAAAGAAGCGGCCTTTTTTAGCCGCTTCTTTTTATATTATTTACTTTT
>CANPXC010000120.1 GCA_947585605.1 Candidatus Gastranaerophilales bacterium
CCGTGGACGTTGATGAAGGAGCTGAACGTGGGTGAATATACCCTCACGAAGAAGCCTCTTTGCCTCGGTATCAATGGTATTCATAAATTCCTTTTTGGTTTCCTCATCAAAATCATCACCATTGTGGCATAACGTATCAATGTAGGTTCTTAAAACAGTAACCGGAGTTCTTAATTCGTGCGAAACATTTGAAATAAAAGTATTTTTTAACTTATTTACTTCCGTTTCACGAGTTATATCAATTAAAACAATAATGTACCCCACGTAATCCTGCTGTTTTGAGAACATAGGCGAAATCATAGCTTTTATAGTTTTTTTACCCGCCTCAATATTAAATTCTATAGGTTTTTGCTCAATAATATTTAAAGGTGTATCTTTAAACTCCTCAATTTTATCCAAAAAACAATGCTGGGAATGAGAATCAACATAATTTTGAATTTTAGTTCCGATAAAACTTTTTTCGTCAGTATCAAGAATAGAAAGTGCCGCAGAATTAGCAAGCACAACACTGTCAAAGTTATCACAAACAATAACACCGTTAATAATACTCATTAAAACAGCTTCAAGCTTATTACGTTCCAAAGTCAACTGTTCAATATTTTGTTCTTCATACTGGGAAAGCAATTTAGACATATCATTAAATGCAGTTGTTAATTCACCGTTATTTTCAGTATCAAGTTTAACTCCAAACTGACCTGTTGATATTTGTTTAACCCCCTTGTACAAGGATTTTAATTCTCTGGACATTAAAATAAAACTTAAAACGAGTATTAAAGTGTATATGAGCCAAGTAAGCGCAAAGACGCCGAATAAAGTTTTTTTAGTGGTGGAAGATATTAATTTTATTCCCTTACCGGTAAGTCCAACTGTAACAGAACCTATTATTTCACCGTTTGAGATAACAGGAGAATTAACATTCAACAAAGTTAAAGCTTCATCAATTTCCGAAATATTTTTGGACGAATAAACAAGGTTATTATGAGAATCTTTATATTCAATAAAAGAAACATCTTCATTTTTCATAATGAAGTCAGAATATCTGTCAGTTAAGATTTGAACCTTTTGCGGATTTGAAATGGTGTCTAAATCAGATATTTGAGCAGCAATTGCCTTGCACATTAACTGCGCAAATTCGGCATAATTTTTATCCAATTTATTTTGAATATTATTAAAAGAAAACAAGGCTATTAAAGCAATAATAACAGAACCCGCAATAAGCCAGGTAAATATAATCTTAGCTTGAGTATTAAAATGAAAAATTTTTAAATTCATATCGGCTAAATTATAACATTTAAAAAAAAGTAAATCAAAAAGGAAGGATAATTTTTTCACTCGGGGGCTTGACACTACGAAATAGTATTTATAAGGATTTCAGGATAATAAAACTAAAATTTAAGATGTAATGTTACAAATGTTTAATATAAGGATAAAAAAAGTTTTTTTTTCTTGACGGTCATGTTTTAGCAAGTATCATTTTATAATGGCTATGAGTGCCTTTAGTTGAAAAATTAATAATTTTTATATAGTTGTAGTACACCACATAACGAGAGGTGAATGAATGTCAAAGAAAAAATATTCTGAAAGAATAACTCCGATGGGCATGCCCAAAACAAGATTGGATGACTTACCGGATTTAATCGAAATTCAGAAAAAGTCTTTTGAGTGGTTTTTAAAAGAGGGTTTGAAGGAAGAATTTCTTTCATATTCGCCTATTAAAGACTACACAGGCAGGTTAGAATTACACTTTTTGCCGAATTACACTTTTGATAATCCAAAATATTCTTTGGAAGAAGCAAGAATACACGATGCAACATACGCAAAACAATTGCGAGTTATGGCACGTTTAGTAAACCGTGATACCGGTGAAATTAAAGAACAGGAAGTATATATAGGTGATATTCCTACAATGACAAACAAAGGTACGTTTATTGTAAACGGTGCCGAACGTGTAGTTGTATCACAAATCGTTCGTTCACCGGGTATTTATTACAAAAGAGAAATATCACCCACTGGTAAACGTTTATTTAACGCAACATTAATACCTAACAGGGGTGCATGGTTAAAGATAGAAACAGACGCTAATGATATAATTTACGTTAAAATCGATAAAAACAGAAAAATCTTAGCAACAACACTGTTAAAAGCATTAGGTATAACAGTTTCTGAAATGGAAACACTGTTTACCCACTTTGAATTTTTAAAGAAAACATTAGAAAAAGATACTGCAGAAACGACGGATGACGCTTTAATTGAAGTATATAAGAAACTTCGTCCGGGAGATCCCGCATCAGCAGCAGGCGGACGTTCAATTATTGAATCACGTTTCTTTGATGATAAAAAATACGATATCGGCAGAGTCGGCCGTTATAAGTTAAATAAAAAATTAAACTTAAACGTAGCTGAAACACAAAGAACATTAACGATACAAGACTTAGT
Organism: Candidatus Gastranaerophilales bacterium; assembly: GCA_947585605.1. GTDB lineage: Bacteria > Cyanobacteriota > Vampirovibrionia > Gastranaerophilales > Gastranaerophilaceae > Avigastranaerophilus. Next base: position 2,437 of record CANPXC010000120.1, read on the forward strand.
AGCAGCCGTTGAATACTTAATAAACTTAACTTATGATGAAGGAAGCTGTGATGATATCGACCACTTGGGAAACAGAAGAATCCGCAGTGTCGGAGAACTATTACAAAACCAATTCAGAGTAGGTTTATCAAGAATTGAAAGAATCGTAAAAGAAAGAATGACTCTTCAAAACTCAGAAACACTTACTCCGTTAAACTTATTAAACACAAAACCGTTAATAGCGTCATTAAAAGAATTCTTTGGTTCATCACAGTTATCACAATTTATGGACCAAACAAACCCGTTAGCGGAATTAACACATAAAAGACGTATATCAGCATTAGGCCCGGGCGGTTTGGTAAGAGAACGTGCAGGGTTTGCGGTACGTGATATTCACCCGTCACACTACGGAAGAATATGTCCGGTTGAAACACCCGAAGGCCCAAACGCAGGTTTGATAGGTTCATTAGCTACTCACGCAAGAGTTAATGATTACGGATTTATTGAAACACCATACTTCGTAGTAAAAGACGGAGTTGTTACAGACGAAGTACATTATATGAGTGCGGATGAAGAAGAAAACTTCCGTGTAGCTCCTTCAGACTTAACATTAAATCCTGACAGAAGCATAAAAGCACAATATGTACCAATCCGTTATAAATCAGAATTTACAATGGGCGAATCAAAACGTGTCGACTATATGGGTGTTTCCCCGATACAGATTATTTCGGTTGCAACATCAGTTATTCCGTTTATTGAACACGATGACGCAAACCGTGCATTAATGGGGTCAAACATGCAGCGTCAAGCAGTACCGCTGTTAATTACAGATAGACCGGTTGTTGCAACGGGTCTTGAAAAAAGAGCAGCTAAAGACTCTTGTATGGTTGTAGTATCCGATGTAGACGGTACGGTTGAAAAAGTCGTAGGGGAAGAAATTTGGATTAAAGACAAATCAAATAAATTACATAAATATCAGTTAATGAAATATGTAAGAAGCAACCAGGATACTTGTATAAACCAAAAACCGATAGTTCACGAAGGCGATAAAGTAAAAGCAGGCGACGTTATAGCCGATGGTGCTTCCACCCACTTCGGAGAACTTTCACTCGGTAAAAACGTATTAGTTGCTTATATGCCTTGGGAAGGATATAACTTCGAAGATGCTATCTTACTTTCTGAAAGATGTGTACACGATGATATATTTACTTCACTGCACATTGAAAAACTTGAAATAGAAGCAAGACAAACGAAGTTAGGGCCGGAAGAAATAACAAGAGAAGTTCCGAACGTATCGGAAGAATCCTTAAGACACTTAGACGAAAGAGGTATTGTTCGTATAGGTGCAAGGGTATATGCTGACGATATTTTGGTTGGAAAAGTAACACCGAAAGGTGAATCGGAACACCCGCCGGAAGAAAAATTGCTCCGTGCAATATTTGCTGAAAAAGCAAGAGATGTAAAAGATAACTCATTAAGAGTGCCTCACGGAGAAGGCGGAAGAGTAGTCGATGTTAAAGTATTTGACCGTGAAAAGGGTGATGAACTGCTTCCGGGTGCAAATACATTAATTAAAGTCTACATAGCACAAAAACGTAAGGTATCTGTTGGTGATAAATTAGCAGGAAGACACGGAAACAAAGGTATTGTATCAAGAATACTTCCGAAAGAAGATATGCCGTTCTTACCTGACGGAACACCTGTTGATATCGTATTAAATCCTCTGGGTGTACCTTCACGTATGAACGTAGGGCAGACTTATGAATGCTTGCTTGGTTTAGCGTCATACTTAACAGGTGATTATTACGAAGCACCGCCGTTTGATGAAATGTACGGTGAAAACAAATCGGAAATATCAACAAAATATGAATTACTTAGAGGTATAAAAGAATCCGGCTGCGACTGGGTAAGAGAAGACGGAAAAGTAATGTTATTTGACGGAAGAACCGGTGAACAATTTGATAAACCGGTATCAGTCGGTATTACATACTTCTTAAAACTTGTTCACTTAGTAGATGATAAAATACACGCAAGAAGTACAGGTCCGTATTCATTAGTAACTCAACAGCCTTTGGGCGGTAAAGCTCAGTTCGGCGGACAGAGATTCGGAGAAATGGAAGTATGGGCTTTAGAAGCATACGGTGCGGCTTATACTCTTCAAGAAATGTTAACAATCAAATCTGATGACGTTAACGGACGTTCCAGAGCTTATGAAGCAATAGTAAAAGGCGATAATATTCCAAGACCGGGTATACCCGAATCATTTAAAGTACTTGTAAGAGAATTACAAAGTATAGGTTTGGATATATCAGTATCTAAGAAGAGCGGTGAAGAAGTTGACTTAATGTCTGATACAGACGATTTAAGGAAGGCAGCTCCAAAGAGAATACTTTCCGATATCGATTCTGAATTGTTAAATATCAACTTTTTAGAAACACCAAGCTCATTTAAGGAATAGGAAATTAAAGGAGATATAAAATTGTCTACAAGTATAGATTATTTTGATTATATACGAATAAGTATAG
>CANPXC010000121.1 GCA_947585605.1 Candidatus Gastranaerophilales bacterium
GCAACAATAGTTGTTGCGCTCGGATTTATCGGCGGAATTCAAATTTTATGTATAGGAGTAATCGGTGAGTATCTGGGACAATTATTTTATGAAGTTAAATCAAGACCCAGATATATTATTGAAAGCGAACTTAATTAGAATTTTCATCTTCAATCCATACTATTGTTTTGGGCAGGGTAGAGGCAAAAGGGTTATTTAAATCCGTATAGTTAATAGGATTTGTTGTGTATGAATTTATTTTGTTTATTTTGTTTTTTATCTCAGACAAGTAATTAAAAATATTCATATTTATACTTCCTTATTTTAATTATTAGCCTTTTGTAAATTCAAAAATAAGGTGCTTTTTAATAATCTTTTGCGAAAAAATAATCCTTGTGTATAATATACATATTATGGCAAAGAAGATATTAATAGTAGATGATACCAAGTCGTGGCTTTTATTTCATACAGAAATAATCCGGAATTTATACGGAAATTTGTTTGAGATAACAACTGCGAATTCGGCAAAAGAGGCACTGGATATAATTAAGCATAATATAGAAAATCCTTTTATGCTTATAATGACTGATTTGCAAATGGAACAAGATTATGAACCGGAACTCGCCGGTGAATGGCTGGTTAAAAAAACAAGAGAAATTAAAGAATATGCCTCTACTAAATTAGTTATTGTTTCCGCAATGTATAATATTGAACATATAGCAAAAAATCTGGAAGTTGAATGTCTTTCAAAAACCATGCTTATTAATAATAAATTGCTGATGAAATTTATGTTTGAAAAATTAATGCCCTTTTTAACTCAAATATAATTATAAAAAGTTTTTGTTTGTGTTAGTATAAAATTGATTATGCTAAATCTGAACATGTCGAAATATACAATAATAACGCTTGATGAGGTGCATTCAACAAACAGTTATGCGCTTGAAAATATTCCGTTTTTAGATGACGGAACAATAGTTTTTACAGCCAATCAAACAAACGGACGCGGCAGATATAACAGAAATTGGGTTTATGATAATTCTGGGAATATATATGCTTCCTTTGTTTTAAAACCAAAAAATTCGGGAAATTATCCCTTTACAAATTTGACCCAATATTTATCGGTTATTTTATGCAAATTTTTGGAAAATGAATTCAATATTAAACCTCAAATAAAGTGGCCTAATGATATTTTGGTTAATGAAGCTAAAATATCGGGAATTTTAGCTGAAACATATACAAAAAACAATAAAATAGAAGGAATTGTTTTAGGCTTGGGGTTAAATGTTAATATGCCAAAAGAAACATTGCAAAAAATAGACCAAAGAGCGACTTCTGTTTTTAATGAAACAGGTAAAAAATTTGAGCCGGAAACAATATTGAGAAGTCTTGCCGATATGTTTTTTGAGGAGTATGAACAATTTGAATTACAAGGATTTAATTATATAAAAGAAGATTATATAAAACGCTGCGGATTTCTCGGCAAAAATATAACAGTAAAAGAAGCGGGGCAGCAAAAATCATATTTTGCAAAAAGTATTGATGATGAAGGATTGCTGCTGGTAAAAGATGAATTTAATAATGAATGTAAGATAATAACAGGAGATGTTTTATGTTAAATGAAGGTTTAACACTTATGGCTACGGGTATGGGAACGGTATTTTCGTTTCTTGTTATCTTATGGGTAGCTGTTAGTATTATGGGGAAAGTTGTTTTATATTTGAATAAGATATTCCCCGAAGAAGCGCAAGTACTGCCGGCAGCTGCAAAACCTGCGACAGGGGATGTTGAACTCGCTATTGCTATAGCTGCAGCAAAATTAAGAAAGTAATCAGTAGACAGATATAAAGAGGGAAAGAAAATGGCAAAAAAACAAATTAAAGTTATGGATACTTCCTTCCGTGACGGTTTTCAATCGGTATACGGTGCAAGAGTATTTACAAAAGACTTTTTACCTGCACTCGAAGCAGCAGTTGCCGCAGGTTTAAAACATTTTGAAGTCGGCGGCGGCGCAAGATTTCAATCACCGATTTTTTATTGCAATGAAAATGCATTTGATATGATGGATACAATCAGAAAAACTGTTGGGCCGGATATTAATTTACAAACATTGGCAAGAGGGGTTAATGTAGTAGGACTTGATTCTCAGCCTCGAGATATTATTAATCTTCACGCTAAGATGTTTAAAAAACACGGAATGACCACAATCAGAAACTTTGACGCGTTAAATGATGTTAATAATCTTATTTATTCGGGCCAATGTATTGTTGATAACGGATTGAACCATGAAGTTACAATTACAATGATGGAATTGCCGATTGGCTGCACGGGCGCTCATGATGTTGCGTTTTATGAAAGAGTACTGCGTTCGATATTAGACGCGGGCATACCTTTTACATCATTGGCATTTAAGGACGCTTCAGGTACTTCAGCTCCGCAAAAAGTGTATGAAACGGTAAAAAGAACAAGAGAAATATTGGGTGCGGAAGCTCATATCAGATTTCATTCTCATGAAACCGCAGGTACAGGGCTGTTGGCATATAGAGCAGCATTAGATGGCGGCGCAGACGGTATTGACTTATCTATGAAGCCTGTATCAGGCGGTACAGCTCAGCCGGATATCGTTTCAATGTGGCATGCATTAAAAGGTGCGGAATATGACTTAGGTGTTGATATTGAAAAAATTCTGGAAACGGAAGAAATATTTAAAGAATGTATGAAAGATTACTTCTTACCGCCTGAAGCATTGGCAGTAAATCCGGTAATTATTTCATCTCCGCTCCCCGGTGGCGCTTTAACGGCAAATACTCAAATGATGAGAGATAACGGAACTATGGACAGATTCCCCGAAGTTGTTGCCGCAATGAAAGAAGTTGTTGAAAAGGGCGGTTTCGCTACATCCGTAACTCCCGTTTCTCAATTCTATTTCCAGCAGGCTTATGCAAATGTAATGTTCGGAGCATGGAAGAAAATTACTGAAGGTTATGGAAAAATGGTTTTGGGCTACTTTGGAAAAACTCCTTGTACACCTGATAGCGAAGTAGTTAAGGAAGCGGCTGAACAATTAGGCTTGCAGCCTACAACCGAAACGGTTCTTGATTTAAATGATAAAGACCCGAATAAAGGTATTGAACCTGCTAAGAAAATGCTTGCTGACGCAGGATTGGAACAAACCGAAGAAAATATATTTATTGCTGCGGCTTGTAAGGAAAAAGGTATAGCCTTCCTTCAAGGTCACGGTACAATCGGTGTAAGAAAAAATGAACCTGCAAAAACTCAAACGGCTGCATGCGCTGATTCTGAAGGATGTACCGTAAAAGTTAACGGCAAAAAATTTGCAGTTAAACTTAAAAACGGCGTAGCTGTTGTTAACGGTAAAGAATATACGGTAGATATTACTGACGGTATTGAAGAAACTTCTCAAACAGCCGGAAATGCGGAAGGTACGGAAGTAAAAGCTCCTATGCCCGGTGCTGTTTTAAGAGTAGTAAAAAATGTCGGCGACAGTGTTGAAGAAAATGAAGAAATTCTTGTTATAGAGGCCATGAAAATGGAAACACCCATTAAATCACCTGTTGCAGGTACTCTAACATCACTTTCCGTAGGGCAAGGTGATAAAGTTCAATCAGGTCAAGTAATGGCAACAGTAGGTTAGGAGGCAGAAAATGCAATTAGTTGACGGATTAACTCAATTATGGTACTCAACCGGTATCTATAATTTTATAAAAACTGCTCAATCAAGCGTGGAAGGTACATGCGTTGAACAATTCCTTACTCATTTCGGCCAGCCGATAATGATAGTAATATGTTGTTTTTTGTTATGGCTGGGGATTAAAAAGAAATTTGAACCGTTGTTATTGGTTCCTATTGCTTTTGGCGGATTGCTTTCAAATATTCCAATGCCATTAGGTGAAGAAATCGCAGGGCCTAACGGATTTTTAGGTATAATATTTGCCGCAGGTATTGATAAAGGTTTATTCCCGTTAATTATCTTTATGGGAGTCGGCGCAATGACAGACTTTGGCCCTTTAATTGCCAATCCTAAAACTTTATTACTTGGCGGCGCCGCTCAATTCGGAATTTTTGGTGCATTGCTTTTGGCTTTATTGTTGGGATTTGACCTGCAAGCGGCAGGCTCAATAGGTATTATAGGCGGTGCTGACGGCCCTACATCTATTTATGTTACAACTAAATTGAAACAAGAACTTTTAGGTTCAATTGCCGTTGCCGCATATTCTTATATGGCTTTAGTTCCTGTTATCCAGCCGCCGATTATGAGATTATTAACAACAAAAGAAGAACGTAAAATCCAAATGAAACAACTGCGTGAAGTTTCTAAACGTGAAAAAATTGTTTTCCCGCTTGTTGTTTTAGTTCTTTGTTTGATATTCCTGCCCTCAGCATGCCCGCTGGTCGGTGCATTAACATTTGGTAATTTATGTAAAGAATGCGGTGTTACTGACAGATTATCGGATACAATGCAAAATGCTTTAATTAACATAGTTACAATATTTTTAGGTTTAACAGTCGGTTCAAAACTTCAGGCAGACCATTTCTTGACAGTTGAGACATTGAAAATACTGTTTTTGGGAATTATTGCATTCTCTTTAGCAACAGCTGCAGGTGTAATTATGGCAAAGATAATGAATTTATTCTTAAAAGAAAAAATCAATCCTTTAATAGGTTCGGCAGGTGTTTCGGCTGTTCCTATGGCTGCAAGAGTTTCTAATAAAGTAGGTATGGAAGAAAATCCGCAAAACTTCCTTTTAATGCACGCAATGGGACCGAATGTTGCGGGTGTTATTGGCAGTGCAGTTGCTGCGGGTGTGCTTTTAGCTTTAATTGCTCACTAATATAATTTACAATAAAAAAAGAGCTTGCTTTAAGCAAGCTCTTTTTTGTTTTATGTACTTATAAATCCTGTTGCAGCCGCTACTACATT
>CANPXC010000122.1 GCA_947585605.1 Candidatus Gastranaerophilales bacterium
TAAATCAAGGATTTATCAAATTTACCCTGTTCAAGAAGCTGTTTTAATTTATATGTATTATTCGGATTTGTTTTATCTGCGAGCCGTGAAAATTTTGTATAGGCTTCTTTTGCACTTATACCAAGATTTTTAGGCTTTATTAAAGAAACATTTTGCTCAAAAAACGGCAAATTCTCTGTTATTTCGCCTCTTGATGTGCAAAGCATGCAGCCGCCATTTAAGCAGAAATTTAAATCCGACCCCATTTGTGCGCAAAGTTCTTCTAATTCATTTTGATTGAGCATATTATTATATAATTTATTCAGCGCATAAAATGTACCTGCTCCGTTTGTGCTTCCGCCTGCCAGTCCCGCTGAAACGGGAATATTTTTTTCAACTGATACATTTAAATGGGCATTCTTAATCTCTGCTTTTTCAAAAAATTTTAGTGCGCATTTATATATTAAATTTCTTTCATCATAAGGAATTTCATCAGAATTACCGCTTAAATTTATTATAATTCCCGACTTTTCTTCAAGCTCAAAAGTCAGGTAGTCGTACAAATTAACTGTCTGCATAATTGATTGAATATTATGAAACCCGTCGGGGCGCTTATTTAGGACTTCCAGTGTTAAGTTAATTTTTGCGGGAGTTTTTATTTTTATTTTTTTCATAGATTTTCTTTCAATTTTTCGCTTAATTCGCCCATTTGTTTTATTGATAAGGTTTCTCCGCGGGCATTTTCGCTTATCGACAGTTCTTTAAGAGTTTTTTCCACTGCATTTTTACTAAATCCTGCATTTATAAGCGAGTTTTTTATGTTTTTTCTTCTCGTAGCAAAACAGCTCTTAACAACTTTACGGAAAAAACCGTAGTTATTCAATTTTAACATTGGTTCTTTATTAACATTTATTTTAACAATGGCTGAATTTACTTTAGGTGCGGGAAAAAATGACCTTGCATTAACCTTGGTTATAAATTCAACATCCGCCCAAAATTGAGCTAGTATTGATAATAAACCGAATTCCTTTGATGGTGATTTTTCATTGGCAACAAGTCTTTTAGCTACTTCGTATTGTACCATTAAAACTATTTGTTTTATTGAATTTCGATTTTTATTATCCAAATCATCAACTTCACCGAGCAAATGAGCTAAAATCGGCGAGGTTATATAATAAGGAATATTTGCAACAATTTTTAAATTTTCGCCAAACTGCGATAAATCCGTTTTTAAAATATCATTATGCACAATTTCCAAATTATCAGCATTAATTTTTGAAAGTTCATTTACCATGTCTTCATCAAGTTCAACGGCATAAACTTTTTTAGCATATTTGACCAGCTGCTCTGTTACGAACCCAAGTCCCGCGCCAATTTCAACTACAATATCATTATTTGAAATATCAGAAACATCTAAAATCGTTTGAATGCAATTCTCATCAATAAGAAAATTTTGTCCGAGCCTTTTTTTTGCTCTGAATTGTTTTGCCCGCTCAAAATAGTTCATATTTATTCTTCTTCAATGTATGAAACAAGTTTGTTAATATTTTGGTCAAAACCTGAAAGTTTTTCTGACATTTCTTTTAATATTTCTGCAGAACCCGTTTGTTCTTTTAATTTTTCATTGACGGCATTAGATTGAGCGGCAATATAATTAAGTACATCTTGTATTTCATACTTTTTATTTTCTTCGCTCATTGCTTCAATTAATTTGTCAAACTTTCCGGTTAACTCATCAATTTTGTTTTCTAATGAATTAATTTGTTTGGCTTGCAGACTTATTTTCTTTTGAAGCATTGTTTCTAATTCGGTATATTTATTGTTGTTTTCTTCCGTTAATTTGTCAATTCTTTCGTTTAAAGAATCAATATCCGGAGTTAACGCGGTATTAAGCTGAACCATTACACCTGTTAACAGACTTTTAACTTCTGAAATATCGTCGTTTTTTAAGGTCGTAACAGTATTTTCCACTTCTTCTAATTTTGAAAATGCAGTTTTGACATCCTTTTCAAAATTCATTAATTCATTTTGACGTTTTTCTATTTTGCTTAAAGATTCTTTTAAACCACCGCCTAAATTATCAACTTTATTAATATACGAAGTAAATAATTGCGTAATTTCATCATTTAAGTTGTTATCTTCATTTTGTTGTTCAAAAGTTTTTTCAAGATAGCTTTTGACTGATTGGATTTCGGATTTCAAGATGTCACAGTTTTCACTGCGTCCGGCTAAAGATGTCTTTAAAGCGGAATCTATAAAATTGAAAATTTCAACTTTTACATTTTCAATATTATTTTGAATATTCAAAATATCTTGATGATTTTGTTTTTGGGAGTCTGTTTTAATTAAGTTAACGTCCTCAGCCATATTATTTAAAACATTGCCGGCCTTGTCAATCCATTCGGCCAGGTATGCAAATGCGTTATTAAGATTGTTATTTGCGGATAAACTGTTTTGCATAAGTTTAACCAGTTCCGTTAATCTTATACCCAGCAGATTGAATTTTAATTCCGGATTAAATTCTTTTCTTTGGTTATCTAATTCTTTTAAAGTTTGTTTAAAGGTTTCAAGATAAAGTTTAAATTCTTTATTTGCGTCATCTGCGGATAAAATAAGCTTGTTTGTTCTTATACTTATGCTTGAAATATCTTCGTTTAATTCTTCAAAGCGTTCTTTTAATGCGTTTATGTCATGAGAAGTGTTTTTAGAATTATCTTCCAAAAATTTATATAATTTTAAGAAATCGGATTCAATATCCAAAAGAGTATAAATATAAGAATCTGTATCATCTTTGGTTGAATTAGTGATTAAGTGGAGTATTGTTGAAATATTTTCGAGTTTATCTTTTAAATCCGCGACATCAGAGATTAAAACATTTGCATTAGAAAGTGTTTCAATAATTTCGCCTGTTTTAATGTTAAAATTATCATTGGTTTTAGTAAGTTTAGAGTCAAGTTCTTCGCTTGCGCGGGCGATATTGTCGATTTTATTGACCCACTCATTTAATAATGATATGTTTTCATAAATTAAATCAACTTTATTAGATATCATATCATCTTCAAAAACGGTATTTATGGAATCAATTTTTTCGGTTAAAGGTTCAATAGCTTCGGAATTTAATGCATTAACGCTGTCATGTACCGAATTAACGCTGTTTTGGACGGAATTAACTTTATTTTCAAGAACATCAATTTTATTAGCCCAATTGTTAATCGCGGAAAGATTTTCATAAACGATATCCATTTTATTGGTAATATCTTCAAAATCAATATCCTCGGTAAAAGTGTTATCCATTTTTTCTTTAATAGCGGATAAACCTTCGGTAATATTTTTTGAGGTATTAACATAATCGCTGAGGGAAGCTAATTTGGATTGTATATCAATTGCGGAATTATCAATATTATCAATTTTCATTGCCCAATTATTAAGAGCTGAAATATTTTCATAAATAATATCGACTTTATCTGAAACATCATCAAAATCAATACTTGCCCCAAGTCTTGAATATACATTTTCTATGGATTTATTAATAAAACCGACTTTTTCAATCCAGGCATGGATAATTGCAAGGCTGTCATATATTTCGCCTATTTTTGCGATTTGAGTTCCGAATTCAGTAGATTTGAAGTTTTCAAATTTAGTTCCAATCTCTTTAATTAAAGAATTTGTTTCTTTAATACTTTTTTGATTAACACTGTTTAAATCGGAAACTACAGCGCCAAATTCATCAATAGAGGGAATGATTTCGACCCTTTTAGAAAGATTTTCGATATAACCTGATAGATTTTTATGAATTGTTTCAAGCTGAGTTTCAATTTTTTTAATATTTTCATTATCTTGTGTTTTATCGGGGAGAGAACTAACTGCGGATGTAACGGCGGAAGTAACAGCTGAAGTAATTGCTTCTGATGAATCCATTGAAATTTCTTTAATTGAGTTTATTTCTTTGAACAAATTTTCATTATTTTTAAGAGCTATATCCAATTGTTGTTTTTGATATTCTTCAAATTCAGCGCTGGTTAAAGCAAGGTTTTGGATATTTTGTAAGTTTTCTATATATTGATTAACGCTGTTTGTTTTGTCTTTTAATTCGTTAATATCGTTGTATAAATCTTTTAAAAGAGCTTCGTTACAATTATCAACTTGCAAAGAAATAGATTCTAACTTGTCATGTATTTCTTGGAAATTTAATTTGGCCTGAGTATCAGTCATCATATTTTCCAAAGATTCTACAGAATCTTTAATACCTATAAGATCAATTTCTTTAATAGATTCAGATTCTAAGTTTTCTAATTTTTCAACAACTTCTTCCAAAATTTCTTTATAATTATCAGCTGCCATTTTACACTCTCTATCTAATCCGGTGCGCACTTGCCTCCGATTTCTTCGGGTACCAGGCTAATCTGCCGTGCAATCCGGCGAACCTTGCCAAATTTTATCGGACAATTTTACTCCGCTAAGATTATTTTATCAGACACAAAGAATAACTGCATATTTTGCACTTTTTAAATTACATATAAAAGTCGTATAGGGCGGAAATACCTATATTTATTGAATTTTAAAAAAAGCAAATATTACAAATAGTTAAGATATTTTTTCTTTTATCTTTAATAAATCTTGTTTAGTGAGCCATTTTGGAGAATCTTGTTCTTCCGAGCGCATAATTCCTGCATTTGCAGCAAAGTGATTTAAGTTTATTTAATTCAATTTGTTTTTGCATAATGTCACCTAATTTGTAATTATCATTATTTTACCTTACTTATAATAACAATACAAATAAGATATAAATTTTTTTAAACAAAAGTATAAGAGAGAAATATAGTTATTAAGTGCAATGCGGCGTAAGGGAAAATAATTTATTATAAGAGAGTAAATCCTCAACTCTTCTGATTGCTTATTCTTAGTGCTCA
>CANPXC010000123.1 GCA_947585605.1 Candidatus Gastranaerophilales bacterium
TCCTGCGGCAAAAAGCGATGCAAAAACGGCACCGACAGAAGAACCGGCTATTGAATCTATTTCTATTCCGTATTCATTTAATGCCCGTAAGACACCTACGTGGCACATACCTCGAATTCCGCCTCCGCCGAATATGCAATTGTATTTTATTTTTTGATTCAAACTAACCTCTTACTTTGTTTAATTAAGGTTTTTTCTGTATTGCCTCACCTGCTTTGTTTTTGTGTGAATACCGTAGCGCAAACATTATCAATAATAATTTATAATATAATAATAGCCCAAAAATTTTAAAATTAAATCATTGGGCTATTATTTTTAATCTGTGATTATTTAATCTAGTGTCGCAACCTTCCGCTTGCTCATCGCAACCGTAAAGTTGCTCACCTTTTACAAACGCCACTCCAAAATTTCGCTCACGTTCCTTATCGCGAAATTTTCTCGGACAATTTTAGTTTGATTTATTTGCAATTAGCTGCTTCTTCTTCAGTTACGCCTTTTATTGTCAAGCTGACTTTTCCGCGGTCATCAATCTTGATAATTTTAACGATAACTTCATCTCCGACGTTGAGATGACCTTCAATACTATCAATACGTTCTTTACAAACTTGAGAGATATGAACCATACCGTCTTTCCCGGGAGCTAATTCAACAAATGCACCGAATTGAACTATTTTTACAACTTTTCCTTTGCAGACAAGTCCTTCTGTCGGTTTAAATGTCATTTGATTAATCATTCTTATTGCAATATCTGCACCTTCTTTATCATTAGAGGTAATTGTTACGCGTCCGTCATCTTGTATATCGATTTCTGCGCCTGACGCTTCAATAATTCCTCTGATATTTTTTCCGCCCGGTCCGATAACAGTTCCTATATCATCAACAGGTATTGTCATTGTAAATATTCTCGGTGCGTACGGTGATAATTCTTTAGCCGGTTCTGATATAGCTTCTCTCATTTTGGATAAGATGTGAAGTCTGCCTTCTTTTGCTTGAGCTAATGCTCTTCTTAAAGTATCATTTGCGATACCTTTCGCTTTCATATCCATTTGAAGTGCTGTTATACCGTTATCATTACCCGTAACTTTAAAGTCCATATCACCTAAGAAGTCTTCTATACCTTGAATATCTGTCAGTACAACAGGTTCTCTGCCGGGTTCGGTTATCATACCCATTGCAACTCCGCCTATCATACATTTAACCGGTACACCGGCATTCATTAACGCCATTGAACTTCCGCAGGTTGACCCCATTGATGTTGAACCGTTTGATTCCAATACATCAGATGTAACTCTTATTGTATATCCGAATTCTTCTTGTGAAGGAAGCGCCGGAACATTTGCTCTTTCTGCCAAGTTGCCGTGACCTACTTCTCTTCTGTCGGGGCCTCTTAATGCTTTTACTTCACCAACTGAAAATCCGGGGAAGATATATTTATGCATGTATGTTTTCTTTGTTTCAGGATCAACGCCGTCGAGTTCTTGCGCCATGCCGGGGCCTGCCAAGGTCGCAACAGATAATATTTGAGTTTGACCTCTTGTGAAAACAGCGCTGCCGTGCGCTCTTGGAATAACACCAACTTCGCACCAAATCGGACGGACTTCGTTTGGTTTTCTTCCGTCTGCTCTTACGCCTTCATCCAATATCATTGCACGCATTATTTTCTTTTCTGCGGCTTTAAATTCTTCGGCTACAAAATCAATTCCTGTTTCTTCTATTATTTTATGTATATAGTGATCTTCAGGAAGTGCTTCAACTTTTTCTTTTACAAGTTTTTTCGCTTCATCAAGCTTGTTTTGTCTGTATGTTCTGTCGAAGTTGTGGTAAGCGTCAAAAATCATATCGTGAGCTGTTTCGTTGATTATATTTTTAAGCTCTGTAGTGTCGTACGGGTCAACGAATTCTTGTTTTACAATGCCGCATTCTTGAGCAAATTTAAGTTGAGCTTCGCATTGTTTTTTAATTTCAACTTGAGCAAATTCAACTGCTTCCATAATATCGTCTTCGGTAACAAATTTACATCCTGCTTCAACCATAATTACGCTGTCATGTGTACCTGCGATAACTATATCCAAATCTGATTTATCAGCTTCCTGATGAGTCGGGTTTGCAATTAATTTACCGTCAACTTTAGAAACTCTTACGGCACCTATAGGCCCTTCAAAAGGTACACCCGTTAACATTAAAGCGCAAGAAGCACCAAGCATTGCAAGAGTATCCGGTTGATTTACCTGGTCGTAGCTGAATAATTGAGCTACTATTTGTATATCATTTCTGTAACCGTGCGGAAACAGCGGTCTGATAGGTCTGTCTATTAAACGTGAAATTAATATTGCTTTATCTGAAGCTTTGCCTTCACTTCTGTTATATCCGCCAGGAATTCTTCCTATTGCGGACATTCTTTCTTCGTAATCTATTAATAACGGGAAAAAGTCTATTCCAACTCTCGGCTCGGGACTTACGCAGCAATGTACAAACAGCATTGTATCTCCACATCTTACCGTAACTGAGCTGGTAGCTGACTTTGCGTATTTTCCTGTTTCAATGGTTACAATCTTTTCACCAACAGGAATTTCAATTTTCTTTGATTCTACCATGTTTTTCTCTTTTCTTTTTTTATCCACTTCTATTTTCAAAATTAATTATATATTAAACATATTTTTATGTATAATAATTTATATGATAGGGCGTGTAATTAAGATATTTTCTGACTTTTATTATGTTGAAACGGACTTTGGAATTGTTGAGTCTAAACTTAGAACTGTTTTAAAAAAACAAAAACAGGAAATTTATACAGGAGATTTTGTTGAACTTGAGCAGTATGATAAAAATTCCATGCAGGCTTTTATATCTTCAGTTAAGAACAGAGAAAATTTAATCACCCGCCCAAAGGTTGCAAATATATCTCAAGTTATCATTGTTTCGGCTTTAAAAGAACCTGATTTAAGTTTTGAACAATTAGACAGATATATTGCTCATTGTGAGTTCAATAATATTAAGCCAGTATTATGTTTTAATAAAGAAGATATTGAAAATGCACTTGATTTAAAGGATAAAATTCTTAATATTTATTCAAAATTAAATTACGATATTGTTTTTACTTCCGCGCTGAAAAAAATGGGTATTGAAGAATTGCGTCCGATATTAAGAGCAAATACTACCATATTATGCGGGCAGTCCGGAGTAGGAAAATCTTCATTAATAAATGCAATATTTAATGAAAAAAGGCTCAGAACTCTCCCCGTCAGCGATAAGACAAAAAGAGGCGTTCAGACAACTAGGCATTGCGAGTTAATTCAACTTGAAACAGATACATTTATTGTTGATACTCCGGGTTTTTCGCATTTAAAATTTGACTTTCTTCTGCCTGCTGATGTTCAAAAGCTTTTTGCCGAATTTAACGGCGGGAAAGGAATATGTAAGTTTAAAAATTGCCTTCATACGGGTGAAGATGGCTGCGCTTATGAAAATGTCATTAAGTCCATGGAAAAATCAAGGTATCTTAGTTATGTTAAATTCGTCGGTGAAGCAAAACAGTATGAAGAAAAAATTTCTAAAATTTCTATAAAACATGAAGCTAAAGTTAAGTATAATAAAAATAAGCTTATGACAAAAATATCAGATAAGAAAAGAAATGTTTCAAGAAAAACAGCTAAGCAGAAATTAAATATGGAAGACATGTAATTATGGATTTAACGGTTAAAAATAAATTTAATGAATACAGAAAAATTGTAGATGAAAGTTTAGATAAATATATTGAGGTTGTATATCCTGAAAGTATATATAAATCTATGAGATATTCGCTCTTGGCTGGCGGTAAACGCTTAAGACCCGTAATGGCAATCGAAACAGCTTTATTATTTGGTGCAAAACTTGAGGAAATACTGCCTTCCGCTTGTGCAATAGAAATGCTTCACTGTCAAAGTTTAATTCATGATGATTTACCTTGTATGGATAATGATGATTTCAGACGCGGAAAACCTTCAAATCATAAAGTTTTCGGCGAATCCACCGCCACATTGGCAGGTGACGCTCTTTTAAGTTATGCGCCTAAAGTTATTATTGATAAGACTCCTTCTTCCGTTAAACCGGAAACAATTTTAAAAGTTTTAAATGAATTTTTTATTGCTGCAGGCGTAGACGGAATAATTTCAGGTCAAATTGTTGATATAGATTCTGAAAAGAAAAAAATATCCGATAAAACACTGGATTTTATTTATGAATATAAAACAGCAAAGTTATTTAAACTGGCAGTGCGCGCCGGTGCTTTAATCGGTGGCGCTTCTGATAAACAATTGTCTGTTTTAACCGATTTTGCTGAAAAATACGGGCATGCTTTTCAAATTTATGATGATATACTTGATGTTACTTCAACTCTTGAAGAATTGGGAAAAACTCCCGGAAAAGACGAAAATGCCGAAAAATCAACCTATGTTTCAATGTATGGGCTTGAAAAAGCAAAACAACAAGTTTTATTTCTAACTTCTCAAGCTTGTGATATACTTAAATCAAATAATATTAATTCGGATATATTACAGGGGATT
Organism: Candidatus Gastranaerophilales bacterium; assembly: GCA_947585605.1. Lineage (GTDB taxonomy): Bacteria > Cyanobacteriota > Vampirovibrionia > Gastranaerophilales > Gastranaerophilaceae > Avigastranaerophilus. The sequence continues at coordinate 4,542 of CANPXC010000123.1, forward strand.
GTTTCAAACATCGTTGAGGGAATAAAGTAATGTTTTTAAATACAAGTTATGAAATTATAGTTAATGGTATTGAAGCTGCTATTGTTGCTCAATTATTAAAATTTATCGGGCATGTAATTACAAAAAAGAAAGTTGATTTTCAGGTGCTTGCAACAACAGGAGGTATGCCAAGCGCTCATACGGCGGGTGTTGTTTCGCTTTCTACAACTGTAGGGATAATATGCGGCTTTGACTCTGTTGAATTTGCTATTGCAATCGGATATGCACTTGTTGTAATGTATGACGCCGCCGGTTTAAGACGCTCAACCGGTAAAATCGCCGCTTGTTTAAATAAAATCCG
>CANPXC010000124.1 GCA_947585605.1 Candidatus Gastranaerophilales bacterium
GTGCTTGTAATATGTCCTACTACATTAATGGGAAATTGGATTAAGGAGTTAAATATGTTTGCTCCGAAATTAAAAGCAGCCTCATATCACGGGCCGGAAAGACAGCTCGATTTAAAAGCGGATGTTTTAATAACTACTTTCGCTATTTTAAGAATTGATATAGAAGAAGTAAAAAAACATGTATGGGGAATGGTGGTTGTAGATGAAGCCCAAAATATTAAAAATCCCGATACTTCTCAAACTGCGGCTGTTAAATCCTTAAAGTCGGATATAAAAATAGCTATGACGGGTACTCCCGTTGAAAATAAATTAACTGAACTTTGGAGTATTTTTGATTTCATTAATAAAGGTTATTTAGGTTCGATTAGAGATTTCCAAAAGTGTTATGCAATCCCGATTGAAAGGTTTAAACAGTATGAACAAGCAGATAAATTAAAACTTTCAATATCTCCGTTTGTTTTAAGACGTTTAAAGACCGATAAAACAATTATTGATGACCTGCCCGAAAAAATGGTATTAGATGAATATTGTTATTTAACAAAGACGCAGGCTGCATTATATGAAAAGACTCTTAATTCATTAATGACGGATATTTCCGGGCAAAAAGGCATAAACAGACGCGGAATAATCTTTAAATTGATTACCGCATTGAAACAGATATGTAATCATCCTTTCCAATATTTAAAATATGGCGAAATGACAAAAGATGTATCCGGAAAAACGGAAAAATTTATTTCTTTACTTTCTCAAATACTTGAAAATGATGAAAAAGTTATTGCATTTACTCAGTATAAAGAAATGGGGAATATACTTTCAACAATTATTCAAAATGAACTTAATATAACCCCGCTGTTTTTCCACGGCTCATTAAATACGAACCAAAGACAAAATATGCTTTCCGAATTTGAAACAAATCCCGAACAAAAAATAATGCTTTTATCATTAAAAGCCGGCGGAACGGGCTTAAATTTAACATCAGCTACTAATGTTATTCATTATGACCTATGGTGGAACCCTGCTGTTGAAGAACAGGCAACAGACAGAAGCTACCGTATCGGACAGAATAAAAATGTTATGGTTCACAGACTTGTGACTCTCGGGACTTTTGAAGAAAAAATTGATGAGATGATTAAACAAAAGAAAGAACTTGTTAATTTAGCAGTGTTTGAAGGCGAAAAGGTAATTACAGAGCTTTCAGATGAGGAAATATATAATATTTTCAGCCTCGGTAACGCATAAACTAAATTATTACTTCGAATCCGTATCTTTCACACAATACTTTTACGTCTTCAATTTGCTTTTTAAGTGTAAATCTTTGAATAAAGTTTATATTTAATTTTATTTTAGGTTTATTCCAAATTGAATTTTCTTCTATTATTTTATTTAAACTTTCTTCAATGTCATTTAAAGTTTTATCCGTAATATTTAATGAAATACTTCCTTTTGGTGTATCATTTTGAATTTTTTCTTTATTTTCGGATACCCAATTTTGAAGTTTTTGGATGTAGGGAACATATTTATCCATTTTTAAACCGGCTTGAGTTATGCGTTGTTCCGCATAATCTCTCAGCTGAGAAAGGTGTTTTAAGTATTTTTCATTTTTACTGTCGTAAACATAGGAATATTCAACATCAAAAGCAAGCATTTTTATTCCGGCTTTTTTTGATTCCTCAATCCATTTATCAATTTCCTTTTTATTATCATTAATACCTAAAACGGCAATATATTTGGATGTAACATGCTCGGGCATGATATTAGCGTTTGCGTATGTTTTAAGGCTGTTTAAAACAAGGTCATATGCGTCAAGACCTTTTATTTGTTTATATGTTTCTTTACAGCCGGAATCAATAGATATATAAATACAGCAGTTCGGAACTTTTGAACAAGCTTTAACCATTGATTTGGAAAGCTTAATTCCGGAGGTGGGAAGATATATTTCGGGAATATTGTTATCAACAAACATATTGGTAATTGTTTCAAAATCTTCCAATAAAGTCGGTTCTCCGCCCATATATCTTAATGAGCCTGTAAATCTTAATATGTTTTTATTTCTCATATCTTCCAAAACAGGAAGAAGTCTGTATTTCTGCGGAGCATTGTGAAGCTCTTTATTAACACCTATATAGCAATATACGCAGCGTGAATTACATTTTGTAAGGTGAGCAAGCGTTACATGTGATATATAATCTTCTTCGTCAGTTTCTTGTTCCTGAAGCTCCCAGCAATTCTTGCATACATCATAGTATTCGCCTCTGCGGCACATATCTCTGTCTTTACGTTTATTTTCAAATATTTTATTCCAGTCTATATCCCCGCCGTTATATTCTTCTTGCAGATGAGGCTGTTCGTTTTCCGGAATAGAATCCATATTACAGCAATGTTTTATTGTTATATTGCCGTTATCCAGTTGTTTAAAATATATTCCGTGTTCTATAAATCTGCAAGTTTTACAAGTCATTATTAAGCCTTTCTGTTATTTTTGGTGCTAAAAGTTTGAATGCTAATGAATTAGGGTGTCCGTCCTCCTGAATATATTTTTCTCCGATAAGCCTTTGACCGCTTTCCCCAAAGATTAATTCATCAGAATCAAGATATATTATATTATTTTTTTCAAGATTTTTAATAAAATTATTTGTAAATAAATATGGTTTTTCAATATTCCCTTCCGAATAGCGTAAAAATACTAATTTTGTTGATGTCCAATGTTTTTTGATTTCTTTTTGAAGTGCCATCAGATGTTTAAACAGTGTATCTTCATCAACAATTCCGTAATTCAAAGTAACTTTTTCCCTGTAAAAGTATTTAAATATATGGCTGAGAAATAAATATTTAAAGTAACAAGGCTTTATTTCAGCTTCGTAGTCATTTGATATGTTGTACATCGGTCTTAATTTCGGGCTTTGAATTGAGTATATTTTTGAAAACATCCTTGAAAAATGATTTTCAATGAACAGATAAATAACATACTCCGGTTCTTCAATTGAATTATAAAGCGCATCTTGTTTAAATGTATATAAAACTTCGTTAATTCCGCCGCCGCAGAAGGCTCTTTCAAATACAATTCTGTTAGAATTTACCGCAAGCTGATTAGCAAGAGTGTCTTTTTCAGCTAATCCGAAAGAATTAGCAAACGAACCGCCGGTTAAAATGATTGGTTTACCTTTGATTTTATCAGGAACGTATTTTCTTGTCCTTAATCCGTCAATATTAGAGGTGACATCGATTGTTAAATCAGAAGGTATATTAATAAAGGGCTGAGTTTTAATATTTAAGTTCTCAACTTTTACACCTTTAAAATAAAATAACACTTCAAAAATTAAGTATATAAAAATACAAATTAATACATTAATTAATAATACCTTTTTCATCTGTATAAATCCTTGAAAGTGTTATTGTAAAAAAATTATAGCATGATAATAGGAAGTTATATATAATTTCCGCTAAATATGTTTGAAATATAGTCATAATGTCATGCTGAACTCGTTTCAGCATCTTTAGATTCTTAGACCCTGAAACAAGTTCAGGGTGACAAATTTAGCCGGTTTAGCGGAATCTGCTATATAAGTCCCTGATAATATAAGTGTACAATTATTTTTGTTTAAATTATAATTAGAGCAGGTTAGAGATATGATAAAAATATTATAGAAACAGGAGGTATTATGCAAATTACACATGAAGTGGAAAATCAATGTTGTGTAAAAAGAGGGGTAAAAGGTGTACCTGCTCCGATTCCGCAAGAAGGTGAATGGACAAAATGTAAAGAAATAAAAGATATTTCAGGCTTAACACACGGCTGCGGCTGCTGCGCGCCTCAACAAGGTACTTGTAAATTAACTTTAAACGTAAAAGAAGGTGTTATTCAAGAAGCTTTGGTTGTATGTGACGCAATCAATGTCGCAATGAGAGAATTATTCTTACAAATCGTATACGGAAGAACCCAAACAGCATTTTCTGAAGGCGGACTTCCCATAGGTGCCGGTTTGGAAGATTTAGGCAAGGGCTTATGCTCAATGGTCGGTACAATTCACTCTACAAAACAAAAAGGGGTAAGATATTTATCTCTTACCGAAGGTTATATTTTAGAACTCGGTTTAGATAAAAATGATGAAGTTATCGGTTATAAATTTGTAAACTTAGGAAAAGTAATGGACGCAATTAAAAAAGGCGTTGATCCTAAAGAAGCTTATGAAAAAAATATAGGCACATACGGCAGATTTGCCGAAGCTGTTAAAACAATTGATCCGAGAAAACAATAATTTAAAAGTTTTTGTAAATCAGTTTGTAAAATAAAAAGTATAACTAATTAAAAAGGAAATAAGATATGGCAAAATTTGAAGGACAAGACAGACGTGAAAAATCCTTAGCTAAAGTTCTTAATGAATACGGATTTAAGTCATTGGATGAAGCTAATGAGTTATGTCTATCAAAAGGAATAAATGTAGATGAAATAGTAAAAGGCATACAGCCGATAGCATTTGATAATGCTTCTTGGGCATATACATTAGGATGTGCCATTGCAATAAAAAAAGGAATTAAAAATGCGGCTGATGCAGCGGAAGCAATCGGCGAAGGCCTGCAGGCATTTGCGGTACCCGGTTCTGTCGGTGACACAAGAAAAGTAGGTTTAGGTCACGGCAACTTAGGCGCAATGTTATTGAGAGAAGAAACAAAATGTTTCTGTTTCTTAGCGGGTCATGAATCATTTGCGGCAGCAGAAGGCGCAATCGGTATTGCAAGAAATGCAAATAAAGTAAGAAAAGAACCTTTAAGAGTTATATTAAACGGTTTAGGTAAAGACGCAGCTTATGTAATCTCAAG
>CANPXC010000125.1 GCA_947585605.1 Candidatus Gastranaerophilales bacterium
GGAAGATGTCGCGAGTTCGAGCCTCGTCTCTCGCTAATAAAAAAGCTTCACCGAAGGTGGGGCTTTTTTATTGCGTTGTCAAAGGCGAAGAACGAGCGACAGGAGCGATACAAAGCGAACCTCCGCAGCGAAGCGAGGAAGAGTGAGCCTGTATCCGAAGCGAAGTGGAGGTGTGAGAGCCGTAAGTCCATTTTATTATGTAAGGACAGGCGAGAACGAAGTGAGAGGCCTCGTTGCTATAGCTCTTTGCGAACTTGCGAATATTAACCAATATTAACTGTAAATGCCAAAAATTATATCCTTCAAACATAATTATGAATTGTTAATTTGTTTAAATTTACAAAAAGTCGTGCGTAAAAATGTATTATATGATAAAGTTTAAGACAATAATTTAAATACTGCTTAAACGCATTTAACCATATTTTGTGCTAACATAAAAGAAAAAGGAGCTATATGAATAACAATCCTAATTTTTATAATAAAGATACTAGACCGATATTTAATTGTGTATGTGAAGGTGATGATAATTTATGTTATGCTAATGAAAAATTGAGAGCTTTTATTGGTTATTTTTCTTTGTCACCGTATGTTGAAAATTTTAAATTTGAAGATGATAGTTATGCCGAAGTATGTATTCATGTAAAAAATAAGTATGCAATTATAAAAATTAGCAGTACTATTCGGAGAATTATGATAGCTCCCACTAACAAAGAATATGAGTTGACAGAAAGTTCTTATAACTATGAGTTTTACTTAAGAGAGACAATAGATAAATTAATTATTGAAGCGTCAGATTTGATAGTAAAAGTTTTAGAATTAGATTCTATTCATCAGTTATGGTCATAATATTTAATTTACATTAGAATATAAATCATATATATTATGCTAAGCTTTCAAAAGGCAAGTCGGTATAAATAAAAAAGTTATGTGAGGTTTGAATGAAACAGTTTGATACAAATAAATTTATTAACTTAGCATTGAACGTACTGAAAGAAAATCCGAAGAAAGCAATGTCTGTTCGGGAGATATGGGCGTATGCAATAAAGAAGGATTGGATTAAAGAGATTGGTACCAATGCAAAGACACCAATACAGAACTTAGGTGCGGAAATGTATATGGATCATAAAAATTTATTTGAAAGAGTTGGTTCTAATCCTGCAAGATTTGTAAAAAAGGGGACAGCAGTCAATTATAAAATTTTGGAAGATGAACCGGAAAGTTCTGTAAATAAAAAGAAGAGAACATATAATGCGGAAGAGAGGAAGTTACATCCTAAATTAGCAAAATTTATTTATACTAAATTTTTAGCATATCCTAAAACCATATATCACGAAACCTCTGATAAAAAAGGGCGAGGAGAGGGTAAATGGTTGCACCCTGATATGGTTGCCGTTAAATTTCCGTTTGTTGAGTGGAATAACAAAGAATTAACAACTGAATTGTCAAAAGAATTGGGCTGTTTTCCTTTAAAGTTTTTATCCTTTGAATTAAAACTTGAATTAAAAAACGGAACGGAAGAATTTAAAGAAAATTTCTTTCAGGCGGTATCTAATTCGTCGTGGGCTAATGAAGGTTATATAGTGGCGCCGGATATTGATGAAGATGATCAGTTGTTTTTATCGGAATTGCAGAGATTATCAACATTATATGGTATAGGAGTTATTAAATTAGAGCCGGATGATCCGACTAACAGTAAAATATTATTCCCGGCATTTACTAAAGAAAATATTGATTTAAGTACTGTTGATAAATTATCAAATAAAAATCCCGATTTTGAATTATTTATAAAACAAGTTAATGCAGACTGTAATAAAAAGGATTTTAAAGTAGATATTTCTTTTTATGATAAAGAAATAGAATAATAATTTTTGCATTTTTCGTAAAGTTTGGATGTTGCGATACGAGATTACATTCTGTATTTGCCGGCGGGGTAAAATATTAATCAAACAATTTTAAACACTTATCTTTTATGTTTAGCGCAATATCTTTCGCTTGTTTTTCTTTTATTCCGATATTTTTTGCGACTATCAAAATATCTTCCAACGCAGGATTTTTACCTTCTCCGTTAATTGTTGTAGCGTGTTCTCCATTTAATGAAGAACTGTAAGTTAAATCATACGCCGGCGCTAATTCCCATTCTTTTTTATTTGCATTAAAAAGAAATGAAAAATTTTTTGAGTGGTCATCTCTATTGTGTGCAAATACATTAAAACACATTAACCTGTAAAGTTGTTCAATATCCTGATAATTTTTGGTTAATTCAAGTGTCAATTTCATCAGAATATTATAATCAAGATTTGGTAAATGGTGGCTTGTTTCTAACAGACCGCTGACTGAAACCATGTGCAGTTTTTTTCCGTCTTTTCTGTCAAATCGCTTTGTGCCGAAATATCCCGAACAAATTTTAGAATCAAACAATTTTGTTTCACTCATTTTTATTCCGCAATCTTTGGCTATAAGAGAATACCTGTATTCTTGTTCCCCTATGTTTTTAGAATCTTGAGAAGACGGAAATTTGATTATCCAATCTTCGCCGTTTATTTTAGTAAGAATTTTTGGTCTTGCTCCGCCTGAAGAACCGCCGAGTTTAAAAAGTTCATCCAAACTGTCAGAATTTTGTGACTCTAATATTTTTGAACATTCTTGAGCTAATTTGTCATAATTGAGTTCTTCTTCATGTGTTTCAAATTTATGTACGGGTTTGTATGTTAAAGCCCCCATACCGCTTTCTTGAACCACCGCAAGTCTATTCAAACAATCAATTTCATCGGGATTAATTTTGTTTTTTAAAAATAATCTGTCAACAATAAGCCTTCCCCAGCCATCGGGTAAGCTGTCATTAAATACGCCGAATAATCCTTTAAACGGTTCATATTTGGGTATAAAAACTTTTTTTTGAAGCGGTAAGCTAAATGGGGAAATGCTAAAACCGATGTTAAGCCATTCATTATCATATTCAAAAGCAACAAGCCTATCGGGAGTTTTAGCCAATGTTCCGACCGTTTTATCATTGTAAAAAACTTTTAAATACTTATAATTTTCCAAATTGATTTATCCTTTTATAATTTCGTCAATTGATGAATATGTTTTGGAGGTATATAAATTTTCAAGTTCGCTGTCTATATTGAGCGCTATTGCAATTTTTATAAATGATTGCAGAGAAATTTCGTATTTTAATTCAAATCTTTTAATACTTCCCAAATTGACCCCCGATTTTTGAGCCAAAGTTTCTTGTGAGATTTTAAGTTTTTTTCGCTGAACTTTTACTTTTTCAGCTAAACTTTTAGCAATTTCATTAGGAGTTTTCTGATTTAAAAATTGACTGTTCATAGATAATATATTAGCTAAAATTATTAAAAATGTCAATATATAGATAATATATTAGCTAAAAAGTATTAAGTTCTGTATTTGCCTTGGGGGGGGGGTAAAAGTGGTATAATCAATTCGGTTAATTATTAAAGGCAGAAAAATGGATTCTATAATATACTTGATATATCTGATATTATTTATACTCCTTGTAATTTTAATAAAAAAGGGCTTTAAATCTTTAAAATATCTGATAGAAAACAGAAAATGTTTTAAGTATGCACTTTTCCCCAAGTTACCAGTTAAGCTGAAAGAATGTTTAAAACTGCTTATTATAGTAATTTTATTCTTGTTAAATCTTCTTATAATTTACTTAATTTCTTTATTTATTTATGGAATATCTAATTCACAAGGATGCGCAATAGAATATAGAAGATACCGTATAATTGCATTGAGTAATTTAAACCAAGTACTTGAGTTGGAAAATAAGGTTGAGGGTAAAAAAGTTAAGGATTTTCAAAATGCAAAGGAATTTGCAAATATGATAATATCAAGAATGCATGTTGAGGATGTTTATAATATTAAATCCGATAAGTATGAATATAAGACGTTTAAAAAGGGTGAAATTAAAAAATATAAATTAACCGAATATAAAGATAAACCGTTTGTTGTTGATGCCAGGGGAACAGCTTATATAGTATCAAAATTTGAGCAGGGATGTAATAATGTTGATTTGGAAAACCATGAAAATTCAAGCTGTCTTATTGATGTGGATGTAAACGGTTTTAGAGAACCCAACGAATATTATAATCCCGAAAAACCTCGCAATGTTGACAGAATTACATTCGTAGTTGACGGAGTAAATAATAAAATAATTCCGCCAAATAAATATAAGGACGCAATATATGACAGAAGATAATATAAATGAAAATGAAATAAATTTAACTCCGACGGAAGAAGAAGTCTGTAATTACAGAAAAAGCCTTATGACTTTTTTAATGGGCATTTTAAGTTTTTTAATCTTATCTTCTATCGTCATTATTATGTCTGTTCCTACAATGAATCATAAACCTGCAATATACCTTTATAGCGAAAACCCGACGCAAGTCAGCATTAAACTTGATAAAACAATTAAGTATGATGTTACAATTCCTAAATATAAAAAGGGCTGGAGGGTTCAGACAGAACAAAACGGCATAATTAAAGATTTACAGCCTAAGTATACAAAATGTTCAAAGCTCCCTGATACTTTTGGATTTGAATATGCAAAAGAGGCATGCGAGGAAAATAAATATCCATATATTTACTGGGACGGAATAGAGTTAACTAAGCCCATACCAAAGAAAGATTACGGCTTTATTGTTAAAAAAGAAGATATAGAAACGTTTTTAACCGCTAAGGCAGATGA
>CANPXC010000126.1 GCA_947585605.1 Candidatus Gastranaerophilales bacterium
TCCGTTTCTTCCTCGTTAAATGTACGCAATAATTCTTTTTGGGAATTGAAAAGTTCTTTTAATTCGGCTTTTGAAACTTCTACTTTGAATTTTTTCAAATACCTTTTTTCTCTTTCTTTTTCGAAAATTTTCCAACCAAGTTTTTTCCCGAGTATGGATGTAATTAAATTTAAAAATGTTTTGTTTATTTCTTTTTTGAAATAATCATTATGCCTGTATTGCAGGATTTTATTAATTACAAAAGTTCTATACATAATTGCAAACTTCTTTTCTGCAATGCTCAATCCCGACCAAATTCCTTTCGGGCTGATATTATAAACGTATGTAAGACTCTTATCATAATAGAAATCGCCTTTATCAAGGAAAATGTAGAGCATATAAATATCACGTTTACGAAGATTCGCATACTCTTTTGTAAAGTCAAAAATATTTCTGTATATTCTTGAAGCAGGATGAACGTACATAAAATTGTCAAAATTCATCTTGTTAGATATAAATTTTTTATGTAATAAATTTTCAACATATTCATAATAAATATCATCTTCTTCATAATGATAAATACCGTTAGAGCAATATGCCGTATATTCACGATTTTTTTCTAAAATATTTAAAGCTTTTTCAATTTTTCTTGTACCAAGCCAATAATCATCACCATCAAGGAATGTAAAATATTTAGATTCGATTAATCTGTATGCAGCGTGGATTTGAAGACAGTTAGTATTCTCTTGCTGGCGTACGTGGTATATTTTATCTTTATATTTTATTTCATATTCTTTACATATTTCGCTTGTACCGTCTGTTGAAGCATCATCTAAAATAATTATCTTAAAAGAATAAGCTGTCTGCTGGCACAAAACACTCTCAATTGCCTTTGCAATTGAATCTTTTTGGTTGTATGTATTGATGAATACTATCAGGTCGTAATTATACATGGTTATAATCTTACATATTTATTTGGTGCAAACATATCATGAACAGTGGGGTTGACGGGACAATATCCCTCGCAGCCGCAATATACTCCATTGATTATATTTTTCCTGTAATGAATCATTTCTCGGTCATTTAATACCGTTTCCCAATCAATTTGGTCATTTTTCACATAAGAGTGTATATTTTTATATTTTCTGAACCAACTGCAGAAATTTAATCTTCCGTCCGGTCTTATATCAATACAATTCCAGGGAATATCGCAATGAGTTTTTCCTTTGTATTCTTTTGTTCTGATAAATGCATTAAATTCATTTTCAAAAGAAAATGTTTTTTTACCTTTTAAACGTCTTAATCTGTTTCTTTCTTCAAGTTCTTTTTTTATTGAGCGGTTTTTAACTAATTCTTCTAATTCTGGATATTTTCTTTTTAATTCTTCAACAGGGATTTTATCAACAATTTTTTCTAATTGAGCTGCTTCCACACCCGGAGAATATAATCTGAATGCAATAAATACTCTATTCCCAAATAACTTTTCTATTTCCAGAAGCATTTTTAAAGTTTCGCTCATTTTGGGATTATTAAAATACTTCATATCGTTTTCTTTTAAATTGAAGAATAATCCTATTCTTCTGCATTTCCATTCTAATGCAAGCTTGATGTAATTATATACATCATCATTAGATTCATCATTTATCACCATTGAAACTGATGGTGCAAAGCATTCCATATTTTTTTCTTTTAAAGTCTTTAAAAAATTTTCTATATTTCTGCGGGTTTTGTAAAAAGCAATTTCACCTGCTTCTCCACCCCAGCAAGCATTTTTGTATGTTTCTACATTACTGCCGTTTATAGAAAAATGAGTCAAATGCAAATTATCCGTAACTAATTTTTGATATTCCTCATTAAAACCTATGCCGTTAGATTCAAGTAAAAGAGTTAAATGCGGATAATTTTTACTGATAAATTCAATAAAATTTTTACATTCTCTTGCAACAAAAGGGTCTCCACCTGTTAACATCATTAATCTGCCATTTTCGTAAAGAGGCTTGCACCACTTATATAACCAATCATTTTCTGCTTGTATTTGTTTCCTTTGTTCCGAAAATGAACTCTGCGAGCAAAATTTGCATTTTGCATTACAGTTATTTGTTAATCGCATTCTTATTGTTATATCTTTAATCCTTGATCTGTATAAAGGATTATGTTTATCGAGTATATAGGTAATGTTATCTCTGAGATTTGCCAAAATGTTTCTTTTAAACTTTATCTTTACCCCGGCTATCGTTATTATTTTATGAATTTTCCTTTCATCATTTCTAACCGAAAATATATTTTGTAAAATCGATGTCATTTTTCTCTCCTTTATTTATTTAATCCGTAATAATCTGGCGTTAGCTTTGCTTTTTCAAAACTATCGAGCATTGAAACATTAATTATTGAAAGATTTCCGGCAAAATTATTGCCGAAAGTTTTAAATGCTTTTTTGTTATATAGTAATTGTCCGCAGACTGCGTTAATATCTGCATCGGTTTTCTTAACTGATAAAATATTCCACGCTTTGATTTTCGGCAAAAAGCAAGGCTGCATAACAGATAGTTCCATAACTACGCCGCCTTTCTTCTGCAGAAATCGGAAAATTCTATAATTCTGCAGTATTTATACTTGTGTTTAAACGGCTTATATGCGTTGGGGGGGGGTATTAGGGTGTATTTATTCAAAAGCAATTTTATTTGCTCTTTTGAATTAAACATCAAAACATCTAAAATTGATAAATTCGGCACAAATTCGTTATTAAACTGTTTATATTGGATTTCGTTCATCTTTATGAACTTTAAATCAATGCCGAAATTTTTAAATACACCTCTGTCATAAAGAGATTGTCCGCCTATTGCGTTAATATATGTATCTGCCTTTTTTAATTTACAGATTTCCAGTATTCTTTCCTGTCCCTTTAAATCTCTTGTTAAAGACAGCCCGGAAGAAAATTCAATATCTTTTTTTACAGATAAATATTTTAAAATTTCATCAATGGAAAATTTTATAAACAAAGAAATATTCTGCTCTTGGTTGTTTATGATATTCTCAAAAAGTGAAAAAACATCCTTAAAATACGGCGCATGAGAATAAGCTGATTTTATTGTTTTTATCAGATTTTCTTTTGATTTGACATCTTCTTTAATATATGTTTCATTGATTAATTTGTTTTGTGATACATTTTCTAACGGGATTGAAAAAAGATGTGATTTTGAAGCTAAAAGTATTGAGTTTCTGTTGATATATCCTTTTTTTATAAAATTAACATCATCAAACAGAATAAACTTATCAACTGCATTAATAAGCTGAAAATACCCTAAATACGGCAAAAAATAAGGCTGCATAACGGCAAGTTTCATTTATGCAGCCTCCTTGAATATTTTTGTTAATGAATAGAAATGTGTTCTACCCCCCCCCTCAACGGTTTGGGCGTCTTTTGTCTTAACATTTACAAATTCATACATGTTATCCATTTTATAAATCATTTCATCTTGCGAATTAAATTTTAATATCATAGTGCCTAAAGTTCCGTTGGAACCTTTAAATGCATCTATTTTGTCGCCTTTTTTATACATCATTTCAAATTCAACAATGTTGTTTTTCCTGAAATCATCATCTATTTGGACTTCTTCCAGAATGCCTTCTTCCATTGAATGAACCATATAACAAGACCAAAAACCTTTTGGTTCAACCATTTTTAAATCGGAACAATCCATACCGAGGGCAGCTTTTATTGTGTATTCAACCATATCAACACCTGTTGCATACTGAGTAACCTGCGCAATAAGGTTTCCGCCGTTTCTCGGCCCCAATTCCATTAAAATAACATTCTCATCTTTATCAATTCTTACGTCAAAATTATATGCACCCGTTCTCATCTTTAATAAATCAAGCAAGCGCTGGGTTTCATTATGAATTTTATCGTGAACTCTTTTAGGCATAATATAAGGGAAACTTTCACCAATAGGTACAAACGGATTATTTGACCTGGTGTTAAAGTGTTCGTTAGCAAAACATCTGAAAGCAAGTTTGCCGTCTACGCTAAAACCGTCACCTGCTATTTGATACCCGTATTTTTCAACGTATTCTTCTATTATAAATCTTTTTGCTCTTGAAAATGAAAGTGCATATTTAACAGCCTTATCAAGTTCAAAAACGCTTTGAATTTTGCTCACGCCTTTTGAACCTGATGAGTCGATCGGTTTAACCATTACAGGCATTTTAAAAGAACCAAATTCCGCTTTTGCTTCTTCAATTGAAGAATAGCCTTTAGCTTTCGGTACATTAAATCCGTTTTTGGTAAGAAAATCTCTAAACCTGTCTTTATTTGATAAAATTTCGACAGATTCATACGGCTGACCCGGTAAACCCATTTTCTCCGCTACATAAGCAGCGGTTGGAGCCGCAGGGTCAGAAGCATAGCAGACAATAGCGTCTATTTTTAAATCTTTTGCCAGCTTTAATACTGCATTCTTATCTGTTGTACTTACGTTATGATATTCATCAGCATATTTATGCCCGGGATTATTCGGCAGATAATCGCATGTAATTGTATAAAGCCCCATCTCTTTTGCTTTTTTAACTGAAGGCACCTGAAAATGCGAACCGCCTAAAAGTAATATCTTTTTCATTTATTTCTCTCCGAACATGCTTATTCACAATAAAACTATTTATCAAAAATATTATATACAAAAAATATGATTAGGGAGAGAATGTAAATTTAACAATAAAAAATGGGC
>CANPXC010000127.1 GCA_947585605.1 Candidatus Gastranaerophilales bacterium
TACACTGTCTTGAGGCGGGTGTCCACGATGTATCCCTCAGCCTCCAGCTCCCGCAGGAACAGTTTGCCGGAGAAGTCCAGGCTGTCCAGATAGTGCAGAACATTATTCTTTTAAGCAAAAAACAGCCGATGATAATCTTATAAAAGAAACCCGGGACACTCTTAAAGAGGGCATTTTGGATTATAATTTAACTTTTATTGAAAAAATTATTTTAAGGTTATATTCTAAAAAATACTTTAACAGAGCCGTTAAAGAGATAAGAAAAAGTAATCCTTTGTTTAAAAAATAACAATAAAAGTTTATTTATGATAATATACGTTTATATAATAAACGGAGTAATTAAATGTGTATAAATAAAGTTTTACCCCTAAATTCCTGCCGGGGGAAGAACACAAGGATAACAGCGGTTTTGTATTATTAACCGGAGCTACCGGTTTTTTAGGCAGTCATCTTTTATCGGCTCTTATTTTAAACAACTTTAAAGTTATTCTTTTAAAAAGATCTTTTTCCCATACAGACAGAATTAATAAACTATTAAATAATGTTAATGTTATTTCATACGATATTGATTTAACTGACGTTGAAACCGTATTTAAAAATCATAAAATAGATATTATAATTCATTGTGCAACAAATTACGGCAGAAATATGGAGCTATGTCATAAAGTTTTGAACTCTAATTTAATTTTCCCCGTTATGCTTCTTGATTATGCCGTCAAATATAATGTTTTTGGATTTATTAATACTGATTCTTATTTTAATAAAGAAAATAATTCTTATTCTTATTTGTTGGATTATTCACTTTCCAAAAAAAGTCTTCTTTTGTGGTTAAAACATTTTTCCAAAAAAATTAAAGTTGTAAATATGGTTTTGGAACATATTTATGGAGAAAATGACAATAAAGAAAAATTTGTATATCAAATGTTGGATAAAATTGCACTGCAAAAGGTTAAAAGTGTAGATTTAACCGAAGGTTCTCAAAAACGAGATTTTATTTATACCGCTGATGTTGTTGAAGCCTATATTAAAATCATAGATTATATGAAAAAACATTCTTTTAAATTTAAAACTTTTGAAGTCGGTTCAGGAAAAGCTGTTAAACTTAGGGACTTTGTAACGGAAATAAAAAGATTATCAAACAGTCCCACAAAATTAAATTTTGGTGCAATCCCATACCGAGAAGATGAAATGATGTATTCATGTGCAGATATAGAAGACTTAATAGATATAGGGTGGAGTCCTAAATATTCGGTAAGCGAAGCTCTGTTAAAAATTATAAAGAGTTTAAAGTAATTTAATGCTTTTTTAGACTTATATTTTATGATAATATAATTTTATGTTTAATAATATATACAAGAACAAAAAAGTATTGGTTACGGGGCATACGGGGTTTAAGGGAAGCTGGCTTTGTATTTGGCTTAAAATGCTCGGAGCTGAAGTATGCGGATATTCTCTTAAACCAAACACGGAGCCTTCTTTATTTAAAGAATTAAGTATCGGAGAAAAAATTTCAAAATCCGTTATCGGAGATATTTTAGATAAAGAAACCTTGGAAAAAACTTTTAAGGAATTTAAACCTGAAGTTGTATTTCATCTTGCAGCACAACCATTGGTCAGATTATCGTATTATGAGCCTGTATTAACTTATGAAACGAATGTAATAGGTTCTTTAAATGTGCTTGAAGCCGCAAGAAAATGCGAAAGTGTAAAAGCCTTCGTTAATGTGACTACGGATAAGTGTTATGAAAATAAAGAAGTAAACAGAGGATATAAAGAAGATGAACCCATGGGAGGATATGATATGTATTCCTCGTCAAAAGGCTGCGTTGAAATAATGTCCTCCTCGTACAGACGTTCGTTTTTACAATCAATAGGTGCAATGGCCATGGCAACTGCTCGTGCCGGAAATGTTATCGGCGGCGGAGATTGGGCTTTAGATAGGTTAATTCCTGATTGCATACGTTCTATAAATCAAAATATTGATATTGAAATAAGAAATCCGATAGCGGTTCGCCCTTGGCAGCACGTTTTAGAACCCTTATCAGGTTATTTGCTTTTAGGTCAAAAACTTTTGGAAGAAGGCAAAAAATATGCTCAAAGTTTTAATTTCGGGCCAAATGAAGAAAGTATTTTAACAGTTGCACAAGTTGCTCAAATGGTGTGTGATAATTGGGGAAAGGGTAAAGTTGTTGTCGGAGAACAAAGTCCTTTGCATGAAGCAGGATTATTAATACTAAATATTGATAAGGCGAAACAAGTTTTAGGATGGACTCCAACTTTAACCACAAAAGAAGCAATCAAGAATACAGTCGATTGGTATAAACATTTTTATCAAAAAGGTAGCAGTATATATGATTTTACCTTAAAACAAATCCAAAATTATGAGGAAAAATTTAATGAGCGAAGTTGAACTGAGAAATAAAATTAAAGAATTGGCAAAAGAATATTACAAAGCTGTACATGGCAAAAGGGCTGATTTTGAATATATTCCGCCCTCGGGAAAACTTTTGGGCGAAGAAGAATTGTTAAATATGATTGACGCTTCTTTAGATATGTGGCTGACTGCAGGAAGATTTAACAGAGAGTTTGAAAGCAAATTTGCAAAATATCTTGGAGTTAAATATGCGCTTTCCGCAAATTCAGGGTCAAGTGCAAATTTATTGGCACTCACAGCATTAACATCTCATAAATTAGGGGAAAAAGCGCTTAAAAAAGGAGATGAAGTCATAACAGTTGCCGCCGGATTTCCTACAACGGTTAATCCTATTATACAAAACGGGTTAATCCCTGTTTTTATTGATTGCGAGATTGGAACATACAACATTAATGCCGATTTAATTGAAGAATCAATAACGGATAAAACAAAGGCGATATTTTTGGCTCACACCTTGGGCAACGGTTATGATTTAGATAAAATAATGTCATTAGCAAAAAAATATAATTTATGGGTCATAGAAGACAGCTGTGACGCTCTCGGCGGAGAATATGAAAATAAAAAATTCGGAACAGTCGCTCATATCGGAACATACAGCTTTTACCCCGCTCATCACATAACAATGGGAGAAGGCGGCGCCGTTGTTACTAATGACAGAACTTTATATGACATAATAAAATCCTTTAGAGATTGGGGCAGAGATTGTTCATGCCCGCCGGGGAAAGACGGAGTATGCGGTAAAAGGTTCACAAGACAGCTTGGCAACTTACCCTTCGGCTACGATCATAAATATACATATTCACATGCAGGATACAATTTAAAAATTACGGATTGGCAAGCCGCAATTGCCTGCGCTCAATTAGATAAGCTGCCCGAATTTTTAAAGAAAAGAACCTATAATGCGAACTATCTTCTAAATAAATTGAAGGATTTGGAAGAGTTTATAATTCTTCCGAAAATTAATGAAAAGACGAAGCCTTCATGGTTCGGATTTTTAATATCCGTAAAACCGCCGATATCAAAACAAAAGCTTGTCGAATACCTTGAAAAAAACGGAGTGGGAACAAGGCAATTGTTTGCGGGGAATATCCTTCGCCAGCCGATGTTTACCGAAAATAATATTGATTTAAGGATTGGAAATTCAGGAATAATCAATTCAAAAGACTTAAACGAAAGCCATTATAAACTTTTACCAAATACGGATTTTATAATGAATAATACCTTCTGGGTAGGAGTATTTCCCGCCCTTACTTCAAAAGAGTTAGATAAAACTTCTGAGGTTATTCATAAATTTATTGAGGAAAATAAATAGTGAATATTCTGCTTACCGGATCAGGCGGTTTTATTGGTAAAAATCTTAAAAATTATTTGCAAGATAAGTATAAACTTTTGACTCCAAGAAGTTTTGAGCTTGATTTACGTGATGAATGTGCAGTTGCAGAATATTTTAATCTTCATAATATAGATTTTATAATTCATTGCGGTTCCATAGGAGGTTATAGAGATGTAAAAGATAAAACTACAACCCTTCAAGATAATCTAGCTATGGTAAATAATTTATTGGAATATAAATTGCCTCAAACCCGTGTTATATTGTTTGGTTCGGGTGCAATGTACGGGAAATCGCGTAATTTATGTAAAGTTAAAGAAGAGGAAATCGGTAATTTTATTCCTTTGGATTTATACGGACAATCAAAGGTTAAATTTTCCAAAATCGCAAAATCAAGAGAAGATGTTCTTTGCCTTAATATATTCGGTTGTTACGGATATGGCGAAAAAGATTCAAGATTTCCGAGTTATGCCATTGACTGTGTCCTTAATAATAAACCGATAGAAATAAATCAAAATGTCGTTTTTGATTATTTATTTATTGAAGACTTAGAAAAAATTATTGAATATTTTATAGAAAATAAACCAAAAGATAAAATTATCAATACTACTCCGACTCAAAGTATATCCTTAAAAGAAATAGCTCAAATAATAAATACTTTTACAAATTCTCCCGCAGAAATTGTTATTAAAAATCCCGTAATGAACAATGAATACACCGGAGACAATACTCTTTTAAAAGAAAATTATAAAAATATAATTTTTACTGATTATATTAACGGATTAAAAAAATTGTACGATT
>CANPXC010000128.1 GCA_947585605.1 Candidatus Gastranaerophilales bacterium
AGAAATAAAACAAGCGGAGCAGAAAAAATGGAAGAAACAGATTTAAGTTCATTAAACGAACAAGAAATTATGAATATTTATTCAGAAATTATAGAAGGCGGACAAGATATCTTAATTGCTAAAGGCTGCCCCGCTGATGTACCTTTTCAATGTGGAGGAACTGGTACTAGGTTGTATTGTTGTCAACAACCATGTGATACTCCTTCATCTCAAAGAAATTGCGGTATTGTTAATTCCGGACTCGGATAAACGGATAAATCTTTTAAATCAGCTTGTTGTATTGACTTTTAAATAATGTTTATATAACATGAGCCTATAGAACAGATTGGAATCGGAGATAAATAATGAAGAAGAGAAGAGTCCTCTTAGCAGTTTTATTTGCGTGCTGTGCTATACAGCTTCATGTAAATGCAGACGGGCATAGTACTGATGTTGAAAATGTAACGGATAAGACATATCAAAATTTTACGGATGTTAACGGCGGTGCTTTATATGCAGGAAGCGAAAAAACAGGCCATGTTACAAACAGCACTTTTACTGAAAATAAAGCTTCCGATTCAGGCGGTGCAATATATAATGAAGGTGAAATGACTGTCAACGGTTCTTCCTTCGAAAAAAATATTGCGGAGAAAAACGGTGGAAAAGGCGGCGGCGGTGGTGCCATATATAATAAAGGTACAATTACCGTCGATGATTCTTTATTTGCGAATAATAAGGCAGGTAAAGGTGAACAGGTCTGGCAAGAAGAGGGACATGGCGGTGCTGTTTATAATGCAGCAAATGCAGTAATTACAAATTCAACATTTAGAGGCAATCACGCAAAATATGGCGGTGCTATATATAATGAGAGTATAGGTAACATGACCGTTGGCGGTGAATTTATAGACAATACCGCACAAACAGGCGGTGCGATTGAAAATGACGGAGGAAAATTAACAGTTAATTCCGGTTCTTTATTTGAAAATAATACGGTTTCAAGGTTTGACGGCGGTGCTATACTTAATGAAAACGGAACTTTAAATATAGAAGATAATGTAACTTTCAGAAATAATGACTCATTGAGTAATGAAGATTATAACGGAAAAAGAGGCGGTGCAATTTTCTCGGAAGGCGAGGGAAAAAGCAATATTCAAATCGGTAATGAAGTAATTTTTGAAGGTAATAAATCAGAAGAAGGCGGCGGAATAGACCTTTACTTGCATAATACTTTAACAATAGGTGATGATGCATCATTTAAAAACAATAAGGCCGGACATTGCGGTGGTGCTATAAGTGCATATACGTATCCTTTGGAAGAAGAAAAAGCCTCTGAAATTACAATAGGAAATAATGCATTGTTTGAAGGAAATCAAGCCGGTTTTGATGATGAAAAATATTCACCCGAAAATGGTGTTGTTTTTGGCGGTGCTATTTCCATGATTGAAGGTGCGCAAAATAAAGACAATTATACTACTTTTACAATAGGCAAAAATGCAATATTTAGAAATAATAAAGCCGGTAAAGACTCATCACAATATGGTTATGGCGGAGCAATATATAATACCGCCAAATTTACAATAGGCGAAAATGCTTTATTCGAAAAAAATACTGCAACCTATTCGGGTGGTGCAATATATAATAATTCCGAAATAACGATAGGTGCGAATACCGAGTTTAAAGGAAATAATGCAAGTTCTATGGGCGGAGCTATCTATAACGACCAATACGGCAGCTTAGCCATAGGTGAAAATTCCGTATTTGACAGTAACAGTGCTGCTTCAATGGGCGGTGCGCTTTTTAATTACGGTACAATGAAAAATCCGATAGAAAAAGCCTCATTTTTAAATAACTCATCTGAATATGGCGGTGCTGTTTATGCTTATACCGGTAGTATGGAAATTAATAATTCCTTATTTAGGGGCAACGAAGCAAAAAACAGCGGAGGCGCTCTGGCAAATCAAGTAACTGTAAAGATTGAAAGTACTCTATTTGAAAATAATATTTCAGACAGCAAAGGCGGAGCAGTATACAATGTATCCAACGGTACAAATCCTGATTTAACGGTTAATAATTCGCTTTTCACCGGAAATAAATCTATGGTCGGCGGGGCAATTGCTTCATCTGACAAAGCCGGACATACAATTACTACAAAAATTACGCAATCAACTTTCCAAAATAACTATGCAGCGGAAAAAAAGACCAGAGACGTTGAGCCTATGGGAGGACAAGGTGGAGCTATCTGGACCGGAGCTTCCGAAAGCAACACATTAACAGTTGAAGGTTCGGTATTTGAAAACAATACAGCCGAAGCCGAAGGCGGTGCAATTTGGTCAGGAAATACAACCACCGTTGCTAATTCACTTTTTAAAGGAAATAAAACTACAGGTACTCAATTTACTGCAGAACATCCTGATTATAAAAATGATAGAGAAGGTGGCGGCGCAATATTTGTCGGCAGCAGCTCAAAAATGGAAATTAAAAGTTCTGATTTTGTTAATAATCTGTCAGAAACTATCGGCGGAGCTATCGCTACACGTTCAAATGCAGCAAAAGAAGCTTCTCCGTTAACTGTTTCAAACAGTACTTTTAGCGGTAACAGTGCGGTATATAACGGCGGTGCTATTGCTTCTTATACAACTACTAATCTTACCGATACAAGTTTTGTAAATAACAAAGCCGGCGGAAGGGGGGGCGCTATCTGGGCTAACGGTGATGTCACCATTAAAGCGGAACAAGGCGATGTCGTTTTCATTGGCAATTCGGCTGAAGATGGCGGAGATATCTATATGGATAATCTTTCATCTTCCGGCAGCGTCGGCACTTTAAATCTTAATGCGGCAGAAGATAAAAATATCACAATTGCAGACGGAATTTCCGGTTCAAAACAATATAATGTAACTTTGGATGGTGAGGGTAAAGTTACTTTTAACAGTGAAATAAAAAATGCAAATATGCAAGTTACAAAAGGTACTTTGCACTTGGCTGAAGGAAGTTCTTTAGGTGAAGGTACTACCGTTAATGTTACTAATGCAACTTTAGATTCTCAAGACGGCAGAATTAATGACTACGGGGAAAAAGTTAAAATCGGAAGCGGCTCAAAGATAAAATTTGATATAAGTTCCGCAGCTAAGACTACGGATAAATTTTCTATGGCTGACGGCGTTTCCGGCGGTGAAGTTAAGGTAGAAGATTTTAACTTCTTGCCTGATACATTATTAAGTTCAGGCAATATAACAGCTGACGAGATTAAAGACTCCCTCGGTTTGGGCGAAGTTGTTTTAGAGTTACCGGACAAAGAATTTACAACATTGACACCGTTAAGATATGTTAATGTTAAAAGCGGTGAAAGCGGTTTATCATATACTCCTACAGGCAATACATATAACGACTTTAACCCTGCGGTTATGGCGGCACCTGTTGCAGCTCAGCTGGGCGGGTATTTAACTCAATTAGAATCCTATGACGAAGCTTTTCGTAATATGGATATGTATATGATTATGCCTAAGAGTATGAGGCAGGCTATGAAGTTTAAAAATAAATATGCTTCCTCTGATTCTGATTGGAATGTAATCTATGATAAATCAGCAAATCAATATGATAATACTGCACTTTGGGCAAGACCTTATGCGTCATTTGAAAATGTAAGATTAAAACGCGGGCCTAAAGTTTCTAATGTTGCTTGGGGTACATATTTGGGCGGTGATTCTCAATTGTATGATTTGGGCAACGGCTGGGAAGGTATGTGGAGCTTATATGCCGGTTATAACGGTTCTCATCAGGCTTATAACGGTATAAGTATCTACCAAAATGGAGGTACATTAGGCTTAACAGGTACTTTATATAAAAATAATTTCTTTACCGGCTTAACGGCAAATGCAGGTGCTAACTCGGCTGAAGCTTCTACAAGCTATGGAGATGACTCCTTCAGCTTATTCAGAACCGGCGTTGCTTCTAAAACAGGATATAATTTGGAATTCGCTGACGGTAAATTTATTATCCAGCCAAGTTGGTTAATGTCTTATTCGTTTGTTAATACCGAAGATTACATAACGTCAAGCGGACTTAAAATTAATTCAAATCCTTTAAATGTTATGCACATAGAACCGGGATTAAAGTTTATAGGTAATACCAATAACGGTTGGCAGCCATATACAGGTTTAAGTATTGTTTGGAACTTGTTTGATAAAACCGATTTTATGGCAAGCGACGCTACATTACCCGAATTGAGTGTTAAACCTTTCTTTAAATACGGCGTGGGTCTTAGAAAATTATACGGCGAAAGATTTGTCGGATACGGTCAAACCTACCTGACAAGTGGCGGAAGAAACGGTGTAGGATTTCAGTTCGGCGGAAGATGGACGATATAATGAATTAACATAAGTAAAAAGCCTGCGATTTCGCAGGTTTTTTTATTTGAAAATTTTTTTATATTCAAAATATTTTTAATTTAAGGAAGCTCTAATGAAGAATAATTGAAAATCTTATTGAAGAAACATCAAGAC
>CANPXC010000129.1 GCA_947585605.1 Candidatus Gastranaerophilales bacterium
GCAATAACGTGAGAATTCACCATGCCTGTTAAAATGGAAGCCAAAGCGCCTTCCATGCCTGCAACTGCAATTATTACATTAGCTTTTTTAATTTCATCTATTTTATCGAAAAGCCTGTGTACACCTGAAACGCCTATATCATAGTATCTTTTAACATTGCTTCCGAAGAATTCGGCTGTAGCGGCGGCTTCTTCCGCGACGGGGATATCACCTGTTCCACCCGTGCAAATGGCTATTTCGCCGATTTTTTCCGTTTCACACGATATTAAAGTTAAAATCCTTCCTTTTTCATTGTATTTTATATCGGGCAAATTTTCCTTTAAATAATTGTACTGTTCAATACTTGCGCGGGTTCCAAGCACATTTGTATTATTTTCTTTAAAGGTTTGAAAAATTTTTAAAAGCTGTTCATTTGTTTTGCACTCGCAGAATACGGCTTCCGAGTACCCGCGTCTTTTAGTGCGTTCCAAATCAAGTTTTGCAAAATTGAGTTCAATATATTTTTTATCATTTTCCATAAAATTATTTTACATCATAATAACCGAAATCAGTCAAGATTTATTATTTTCGCGTTCATACTGTTTTTTTGTTGCAATCCTGTTTAATAGTGCAACAGCAGCTCCTATTGCCATTGTATTTACTATGAATGTTGAAGCGTAGGAAAAATTTTTACTTTTTAAATATTGTTTTTGTAATTTTTGAGGAAGTTTTAAGATTTCATCGTAAGATTTTACTATACCGTTTTTTGATACTTCCGTATTAAATAACTTATCAAATCCTTTATATATTGGCTTTTCAATCAGTCGTTCACCAAAGAAGAGCAATGGCACGGTAACAGAAAATCTTCTTGCATTTTCTTTTCGTTCATATTTATCTCTTGAAGCATAAAAATAGCTTGCGATACTGACGGGATAAATAAACGCGCCATAGTGAGAAAGCTTTAAATCATTAGTTTTGGTAAAATCGAAGTGTTTAACAACTGATGTTATTGCAGGCTCAATTTTTTTATAGAAATTATCATTTTTTGCGGCGGTTAAAATGCCTGCCGTTAAAGCAAGTCCGCCTGCGGCTGCCAATATCAGTTTCTTAATCAATGATTTTGCTTTATCTTTTCCGTTTTTATCTTCTTGTGTTTTTTCTTTTAGCCCGACAACTTCCGTAAATTCTTCTTTTCCGCTTTGAGAAGATGTCATAAAATTTCTTACGGGAGCTATTGCAAATACTAAAGGGAGTATAACACTAAAAACAGATGCTATTCTACCGAATTTAGCCAGCTTGACGTTTTTAATTTTTTCTTTTGAAGCTGATTTTATGTTTTCAATAGGCAAAGACATAAGTCTTGAGCCTGTTTGATATTTATTTTTAAAAAATTCATCTGTTAATTTTACAGCTGCAGGAGCGGAAAAATAGAATAAAGCGGATTCGGCCGTTTCCGCGAATGCTATTTCTTTGGCTTCTTCTTTGCTTCTTGATATGGCAAGTTTGGGAATAAGACAACCGCCGGTATCTCTTGCGAACATTCCGACAGAAGAACTTGTTTCCATGCCTTTTAATATTTTTGTTCCGAGTGCTATCCCATTCATAACATTAATATTAAAAAATATAATAGATATCCGTCAATAAAATTTTAAATATTATTTAAAAATTAAAGTTGGAAACCATATACGCAGTTTCGTAAATTTTCTTGTAAGACATTGGCAGAGCGAGGGCTGTTTGACGACCGAAGGGAGGAGTTCCCGAGCTTGTGCCGAATTTAGAAGTTTTCTATACGAAGTATCAGGGCGAAATTGATTATTTATTTTTAAAAAGAATTTCAATAAATATATATAAAAATAATATAAAAATTAAAGTCCATTGCGGAGTATAGTTAAACTTCTTAGCGAAGAAACAACAAAAGCCCCGTCTGTTTGAAGGCGTCAGCCTGAGTTAAGGGGCTTATACTGAGCTTAGAAGTTATCTATACGAAGCGTTAGGACGCAATTTTTATATTATTTTTAAATTAAATAAAAAAATAAAATTCTCGGCTCGGAATTTGTTTCTGTATTGCTAAACTCAGCCCAAGGCTCCGCTAAGCGACGCTGCGCCCTGTTGCCGCTTCGTTAAGCAATAAAAACGAAACAAATACAGGCTCTCGAATTTCATTTTTTTTATTTAGTTTTTTCTTTTTTATTTTTTATAGAATTTAAAATAAATGATTAATTGAAGCCCATTACGGAGTATAGTAAAAACTTCTTAATGAGGCAACGGCAAAGCGAGGGCTGTTTGACGACCGAAGGGAGGAGTTCCCGAGCTTGGGCCGAATTTAGAAGTTTTCTATACGCAGTACTAGGGCGAAATTAATTATTTATTTTTAAGTGAATTTTTATATTATTTTTTCTTCTTATATTTTTTTTAATTTTTTATTTTAAGCAAATTATTTCAATTATCCCATCTGTAAAAATATTCGGAGCTGCCTAATCTGCGGTAAAGTCCGATTTGGTCTTTAGATATGTAATTTTCATAATTTTCATCCAAGTCAATTTGATTTCTTAAATTATATTTTGCCATAGGTTCGCTAAGAACAATTATTGTAATTTCTTTTTCGGGAGAAAATCTAATTCTAAACTCTGTATCGTGAATTGTTGCTTCAATGCAAATAACTTGATAAGGCTCACAGTTAAAGTAATCGCAGAGTAATTTTCTTACAAACTGTTCATCTTCTTCCGGCGGAGAGAATTCAAGATTGAGGTTATCAAGTCTTGATATTCGTCCGTTGTTATTATAAATAATTTCATCATCTAATACCTCAACAAGCTTATTATGGGCTAAAAATACTCTTTTGTTGTTTATAAGGTCAACAATTTGTTTTGGATTTAGTTTTATGTTTGTCATTTATTGTCTTTCTATGTTTAGAGTATACAAATATTTATTTAAAAATAATTAACTATTATTTAAATCATATTTTTCTTTGTTTTAATCAGATGGAAACTGTAAAAAAAAGAACATATCATGTTTTTATGAGTACTGAAACAGAAATTAAAACAAATTTTGGCAATAATGTTAGAGATTTAAGGCTTCAAAAAGGACTTACACAGGAGAAACTGGCTGAAATTATAGGAATACAGGCTCAAACAGTTACCGCAATAGAAAACGGAAAAACTTTTATATCTTGTGAAGTTCTTTCGGCAATCTCTGAATATTTTAAGGTTGATGTTTCTGTTTTATTTTTGCCAAAAATTCAAATAAATAATGAAGATAATCAGAACTATATTTCAAAAATAAAATCACTTTTGCCAAAATTCAACTCAAAAAAATTAGAAGAAATATATAATATATTACTTATAATGCATAACAGTTAAGCTCCTTTTCTGTTCAATATATTGAACAATATAAATAATAATATCAACTAAAATAATTAAATGCAATGTCAAAATGAAAAACTTTTACTATTTGCTTCTGAATTGGGGAAATTAATAAAAGAAACTAGGGAAAAGAAAACCGGTTATTCTTTAGACAATTTTGCTAATTCTTTTGGTATTAGTAAAGGTGGACTAAGCACAATAGAAAATGGGAAATCTAATTGTAAATTAGCTACGGTGTGGTTAATTTCAGAAGCAATGGGACTTAAATGCTCTGAATTAATTAAACTTTTGGAAGAAAAACTGGGTAAAGATTTTAAGTTTATTGATGAATAATAATATAAAGCATAATTATTAATGTAGTAAAAAATCGTAATCTATTTTATTTTTGAGAATAATAATCCGCCTTCAAACAACAAATAAGAAGGAACAGCAAGCATTAATTGGCTTACAACATCAGGCGGGGTTAATATTCCGGCAAATATTAATAATGCAACCACCACATAAGGTCTTTTATCCGCTACGGATGAATATGATACAATATCTGATTTTATCAGATAAAAAGTGATAACGGGAAGCTGAAACATTAATCCGAATGCCAAAGCAAGCCATAAACCAAGGTTTATAACTTCTGATATTCTGAATACCGCTTGGATATTCTCTGTTTGAAAGCTCAAACCGAATTTTATTATTAAAGGCAGTATCATAAATATGCAAAATACAACTCCTGCCATAAATAAAAAACTTGAAATTAATACTAATGACTTAATAAACTTTTTCTCGCCCTCATAAAGTGCGGGCAGGATAAAGTTCCACAATTGTTTTGCAATATAAGGAAAACAAATTATTAAAGACAGCAAAACCGCCATTTTTATTTGGATTATAAATACTTCCGCAGGCGAAAAGAAATTTAAAGTTACTTTATTTGAACCTAAAATAATCTTTATAAATCCGCTTAACACCTTTGGAGCAAAATAAAACATAAAAGGCAATACTATGACAACCGAATACAAGCATTTAAGAACTGTTTTTCTTAATGCTTCAAGGTGTGAAATTATGCTTTCTTCCTGTTCATTTTCCGCCATTATTCCACGTCTTTTGGCTTAAATTCTTCGGGTTTTTC
>CANPXC010000130.1 GCA_947585605.1 Candidatus Gastranaerophilales bacterium
TTCTGGATAAAAACGGAATAAAACAATTCAGAACAGCTGAAACCGAAAAATATGCACACGTGACTTTCTTCTTTAACGGCGGTGTTGAAGCACCTAATAAATTGGAAACACGTGTTTTGGTTAATTCACCTAAAGTTGCGACGTATGACCTGCAGCCGGAGATGAGCGCTCCTGAGGTTTGCGAAAAAGTTTTAGGCGCATTGGATAATGAAGATTACGGATTTATTTTGGTTAACTTCGCAAATCCTGATATGGTAGGTCATACAGGAATAATGGAAGCAGCCGTAAAAGCTTGTGCAACTGTTGACACTTGCGTGGGCAAAATCGTTGACAAAGCAAAAGAAAAAGGTGTAGCAGTTGTTTTGACTGCCGACCACGGAAACGCTGAATATATGGAAGATAAAACCACTCACGCTCCTTATACGGCACACACAACAAATCCCGTTCCGCTGTTCGTAATAAACGCAGGCGATATAAAACTCAAAGAAACTGGGGCTTTGTGTGATATCGCACCTACCGTTCTTGATATTATGGGTATAAAAAAACCTGATGAGATGAGCGGTAATTCTTTAATAAAATAATATTTATTGCGCCCGAACTTGCTTTATAATCAGTTCGGGCGCTGTATTTATAAATCTAATTTTTTAGAAATAATCGGCACCAATATTTCCCAGACTTTTTTATTCGGATGTTCGTCTATTATCGTATATTTATCCGAAAAAATATCGATATCCGCCAAATCATTTAATTTGAGTATAATAATATCTTTATTATTCTTTTCTATGTTGTTTAAAGGTTCAATTTCATCGTTTGAGTATACTAAAACAACTAATTTCGTTTGTTTTTCACCGTTTTTAAATTTTTTATGTATTGCTTTATTAATTTCATTAATATAAAGGATTAAAGTTTCATCGGTTAATTTTTGATTTGGGTAAATTCCTTTGTCAAACAGCAATTCTTTTAACGAGCGTTTAATAAAGAGCAGGTCAATAAAATTGTGACCTTTAATATATTTTAATGAACCGTCTTTTTGCTTTTTAAATTTAGGAGCAAGCGGTTTTATATTAGTGAAAATTCTTCTGTTATGGTCATAAATATAAGTGTATATTACATATTCAACATTATTATTAATTTCTTGAGGGTAAATATCATTTAATACCGGAGTTATTAACATATACAGCACTTCTCTCGGGCCTATTCCCGGAGTACCCAAATTAATTACGGGTCTGTGATTATATTGTGCCAATTGACTGCTGAAGGTTTCATCATCATTTAAATTGGTTCCGTACGTAAATGAACACCCCATTAACACTATTGCAGGCTTCTTTCCGATGTAATTCATACCGGAGGGTTTTCGAAAATCATAAACGGTATATTCATCTACAGCGGAAAAATGTTCTTTTATATTAAACAGTATTTTTGAAATGTACTCTTTTTTTGAATAATTTTTTAATTCATCGGCACTTATATGAGCTTGAAATAATTTGTGAAAATAAACAATTTCAAGCAGGAATTCAGTTATTATAAACAGAAAAATAATAAACAATATATTAATTATAATTTTTTTCATATTTAAATCTTTTAATTACGCTTTTTCATTATTATAAAAAAACAAAAATTATAAGGCAACAAAATCTCCAAAGGGGGATTAAGTAAGATATTTGGCTATTTCAGGGACTATAAGCTCCCAAGCTTTTTTATTGGGGTGCGGGTCATCTTCAGAAATTTGATATTTAGCGTTTAACATATTTTCGTTTGTAATATCTTCAACTTTAATTGTTTGTATTCCTTCTTGTGAAAATAAATCCCAATTAATTAAATTATCATCCCAATATACTAAAATAATAAATTTTGCATTTTTAAAGTTCTTTTTAATTTCCTTATTAATTTCATAAATATATAAATTAAATAAATTTTCTTTTTTGTATATATTGGGAATATTGTACATAATGTGTTGAGTATAATACTGATAAAGGTAAAACTTTCTCAGTATATTTATTTCTTTTTTGTATACCAAATACGGGTGTAATGTTTTATCCTTTTTAACAACAAAATGCGGACTTATAATATAAGGGTCAAAATAGAGTCTGTGCAAATGATCGGGAATAAATGTATAAATAATATACTTAATATTGTTAAAATCAGTATTTACAACGGAATTAAGAAATCGTTTATCATTCAGAATGTATAATATTTCACGCGGAGAGCCGGAGCAAATACCCAAATTATAAACCGGATGATTTATCTGTTTTTCAAGTAAATATTGAAAAGTTTCTTCATCTTCTAATGACGAGCCAAATGTATATGAACATCCGACCAAAATTACCTGATTAATATCCGAGGCAAAATCCGAAGGGGGGGGGGAATTTGTAACAGGGCATGCAGTTTGCCTGTAATTATTTTTAAAATAATAATCGTAATCACATATATGCTCAATATAAATTTTGGAGAATTTGAAAATATTTATTTTTTTATCAAAATTTAAACAATATACGTGATAACCGAATATATAATCCGCAGCTAAAAATATAAAAACAAAAATGAAAATATTTACAAATAAAATCCTAATTTTCTTCATTTAAAATTCACTTGTGCTTTAAATCTAAAATTTATATCGTATGATATTATTATAAATAAATCGATATTAAAGGGCAATAAAATGAGTTTAACGAAGATAGAGGATTTACCTACAGTATATAATGCAAAAGATACGGAAGAAGCAATATATAAGTTTTGGGAAGATAATGAATGTTTTAAAGCTAATGCAAAAAGCGAAAAAGAACCGTATTCAATAGTAATTCCTCCTCCGAACGTAACAGGCGTATTGCACATGGGACACGCGTTAGACGGAACATTGCAGGATATTTTGGTTCGATACCACAGAATGTCGGGCTATGAAACACTTTGGATGCCCGGAACCGACCATGCCGGCATTGCCACACAAAATGTAGTTGAAAAGAAACTAAGGCAGGAAGGCAAAACCAGATTTGACCTTGGCAGAGAAAAATTTGTTGAACTCACCTGGCAATGGGCGAATGAACATAAAAGCGCGATTTTAAACCAATTTAAAAGGCTTGGGGCTTCTTTTGACAGATCAAGAGAAAGATTTACACTTGATAAAGGCTGTTCTGACGCTGTAAAAGAAGTTTTTGTTAAACTCTACGAAAAAGATTTAATTTATAAAGGTGCATACATTGTAAACTGGTGTCCGCGCTGCCAAAGTGCGATATCAGATATTGAAACCGATTACGAAACGGAAAAAAGCAATCTTTGGGAAATAAGCTATTCATTAAAAAATGAACCGGGGGCAATAGTTGTTGCAACTTCAAGACCTGAAACAATATACGGTGATGTAGCTGTTGCAGTAAACCCGAATGACTATAAATATAAAGATTTAATAGGTAAAACTGTTTTAATCCCGCTTACGGGCAGAGAAATTCCGATTATTGCAGATGATTACGTAGATAAATCTTTCGGAACTGGCGCATTAAAAATTACACCCGCACACGACCCGAATGACTACGAAGTCGGCAAACGTCATAACCTAAAACCTATATGGGTTATTGATGAAGAAGGGAAAATGAAACACTGCGCTGAAGTCCACCCGGATGTACAAGGTCTTACCCGAGAAGAAGCACGTCAAAAAACCGTGGATTTATTAAAATATAATAACAGTCTGATTCGGATAGTTCCTATTGAGCATAATGTCGGCAAATGCCAAAGATGTAATACAACAATAGAACCGTTATTATCCGAACAATGGTTTGTAAGAATGGCGCCGTTAGCAAAAGCTGCCATTGAAGCGGTTGAATCGGGCAAAATAAAATTTGTACCCGAACGCTGGACAAAAAATTACTTGGGCTGGATGACAAATATCCGCGATTGGTGCATATCACGCCAACTATGGTGGGGGCATCAAATTCCCGCTTATTATAATAACGAAACGGGTGAAATGGTTGTTGCAAAAGAAAATCCCGACCCGAATAAATATACTCAAGATTCAGATGTACTTGATACTTGGTTTTCATCAGGTTTATGGCCTTTTTCTACAATGGGCTGGCCTAATACAGAGGCTGAGGACTTTAAAAAATTCTATCCGACTTCAACTCTCGTAACGGGTTTTGATATTATATTCTTCTGGGTCGCAAGAATGATTACAATGGGCGAAGAATTTACCAAAAAAGCTCCGTTTTCTACAGTTTATATCCACGGACTTATCCGCGATGAAAACGGACAAAAAATGTCTAAATCCAAAGGTAACACAATAGACCCCGTCGGAATTATTGATAAATACGGCTGTGACGCACTCAGGTTCACATTAACCTCCCTATGCACGTACGGCGGACAGGATATTAAAATCAGCGATGAAAAATTTGAATACGGCAGAAACTTTGCCAACAAAATTTGGAACGCTTCCCGCTTTGTTTTAATGAACCTAAATGGTGTCGAT
>CANPXC010000131.1 GCA_947585605.1 Candidatus Gastranaerophilales bacterium
TCTTCTGTTTCCTCTTTTGTTATTGGCTTTGTTAATCCGTCAACAATTTGTTTCCATAAAACTTCGCGTGTATTTTTTATAAGTTCCTCTCTTGTATGGGAGGAAAAAGCCCCGGGGTATTCCGCAACTCTTTGAACGGGAACTCCGGCTGTCAGCGCTGTTGCTTTTGCCTGTTCAACAAAACCTGGAGCGGCAATCATTACACTGGGAATACCTATATATTCCGCCGTAATACAAGAACCTTCTTCCTTTGGAGTACATAAACCGCAGCCGCCGTTACCTGATATTACAGCGTCAACTTTCATTTCTTTTAATTTGCGCTCAAATTCATCTTTCTGCGCTCTCTTAACTCCCGGCGCGGGATACGGGCCTGCCGAACCTATTTCATTTAATAAAATAACTTTTGCATTCGGATAATTATTTAATATTAATCTTTTTATTTCGGGATGAGTGACACTTGCCATAAAACTGCCGCCGACAAGCGCTATTGTTTTTCCGTCTAATGTTGTGAGTCTGGGGACTTGATGTATTTGTTTAATTGTACTTTCACCCAAGGGAGAATATACTTCAAATATTGAATTTTTTGCGTTTTCCGCTTCCATAAGAACGGATAAAGGGCATCCGCCCTCTCCTTGGGTAGTTTTAACTTCGTTTACTTCTTCCGAATTGATTTTTGTTTCTTTGACGGGATTTGAGTAATATTTGCCGTAAGAATAATATCCTATAAACGTTAATGCACAGATAATACCTGTTACTGCAGCGATTTTTGATATCTTTACCGTTTTCATACATCCTCCGACAAGTTATTTGTTTATTGTATATGAAAAATAGCGATTATTCAACTTCTTTAATATAGTAAAAACAGCAGATATGCATATCTGCTGTCGGGAAAGTTTAACTATACCAAGTTTTAAATGTTTTTATTTGATTTTCAAGATTTGTAAAATCTCCGTCAAATCTTATACACCTGTCATCTATGTATAACCACGATAATTCTTTTATATTTGTTATATCGGATATGTATTTGTCTACTCCGTTTTCTATTAGCCATTTACTTGCAAGTATTTTATTTCTTGTTGTAAAAAGTTTGATTGTATAGTTCATGCTTAATTTTTTTAAAAAGTTTTTTGCACCGTCTTTGATTTCCGGAATAAATTCATTGTTAAAGTTTCCTTTATAATTATTTAGAACTCCGTCTAAATCAATAAGAATAGTTTTTTTGTTCACTTTAAGAACTCACTTTTTAAAATTTGTTTTATATTATATATCAATGTAATTAATTAGTCTACAAAAAATAAATATTAAATTTTATTATTTTCAAAAAATTCGGTAATTTCATCAATATGACCATCTATATCAACTTTTTCCCAAACCTTAACAATATTACCGTCTTTATCCAAAACAAAAGTTGAACGCTGAATTTTTGAAATATTTGGCGCATGTTCTTTAAATGCTTCTTTTAATTTATTTAATTTATCGGATAAAAGAATAAAGTTAAGATTATGTTTAGCTTTGAATTCCAAATGGTCTTTAATATCGTTAGCGCTGATACCGATGACTCTGGCATATTTTTTTAGTTTATCAACTGCGTCGCGGAATAAATGTGCTTGCTGCGTACACACCGGAGTATCATCCTCCGGATAAAAATAAACTATAATATTTTCACCTTTGAAATCACTTAATTTATAACTTTTTTCATTGCTGTTTTCGTCAATACCATTAAGTTCAATATCTGAATAATGCATAATATTTCCTCCTTAACGTGAATTTTAAAGAAAATTTAATTGTACTGCATTCCCCTTGAAAGCAGGATAAAAGTGTATATGAACAAAATGTAAAATAAAAAATAATTCAGGAAACTTTATAAGTAAAAAAAAGTCTAATAAAAACAAAGGTAATGAACAAAATATTGAATTTTTATATTATAATTATAGAGAATAAGGAGAGAGTTGTGAAAAAATTTCTTAAAAATTCAGCATTAATAACATTGGCATTAATGACGGTAAGCGTATCATGTTACCGCAGCAATACAGCGATGGCTCAATCGGATGCGGAACTTTATGATTCCGTGTGGGAAATAGTTAATACAAAATATTTGGACGCGACAACAAACGGACAGGATTGGAGCAGATGGCGCCATAAATATGATGATAAAATAAAAACTCCCGAGGACGCTTATGTCGCTATTGATACAATGATTGCCAGTTTGAATGACAGATATACCAGGTTCGTTCCTCCAAAAGAATTTGAAGATGAATACAATGCAATTAAAGGTTCTTTATTCGGTATAGGTATTCAAATAGGAATGCGTGACGGAAAACTGTTGATTATTTCTCCTATAGAAGATACCCCCGGAGAAAAAGCCGGACTGCTTGCGGAAGATGAAATCCTTTCAATAGACGGTGTATCTACCAAAGACATGTCATTAGATAAAGCCGCAGATAAAATCAGAGGTAAAAAAGGCACTACCGTTGAACTTTTGATAAAACGAAAAGGAGTTCCGAATAAAGTTTATAAAGTTGTCAGAGATGAAATAGAAATTAAATCTATTTCTCAAAAAGCACCGGAAAATTTCAAAATAGACGATAAAATAGGCTATATTAGGTTAACTTCTTTCATGGGACGCAATGTAGGTACTGAATTTAAAAAAATTGTTGCCGAAATGAAAACTAAAGAGGGAATTATAATAGACCTTAGAGCTAATACCGGCGGACTTTTAAATAATGCTGTTTCTATTGCGGATTTATTCTTGGATGATGAAATTATAGTAAGCACCGTAGACAGAGATGGCTATAAAGATATTTCACGTTCAACTAAAAAATATTTTTCAACACAGCCGTTAGTTGTTCTTATAAACGGCGGCAGTGCTTCAGCAAGTGAAATTTTGTCAGGAGCATTAAAAGATAACCGCAGAGCTATACTTATAGGCGAAAATACTTTTGGTAAAGGCTTGGTTCAAGAAGTTAAAACTCTTGCCCCCTTTGGCGCAGGGTTGAATATTACAATTCAAAAATATTTAACTCCGAATGATACCGATATTAACAAAAAAGGTATTGCGCCTGATATAGAAGTTAAACTTACGGAACAAAATATTAAAGATAAAAATGATGTTCAGCTTAAAAAAGCGCAGGAAATTTTACTCCAAATGATAGAAAATGAAAAAGTAAGCGCTAACCGTTAATTTTATGGTAAATAATTTGAGCTGCATTTAATACGGGATCAATAGCCGGAGAATATGGCGGAGAATAAGGTAAATCCAAGTTCATAAATGTTTCCAGTTTTGTTTTACTTAATATCGCAGGAATTACAGTATTAATTCTTTGATTTACATCACCTTCGCCTATTCCTTGTATCCCAAGTATGGTTTGGGTGTTTCTGTCCGCTATCAGCTTTAATGTCATAGTCCCGGTATTTGGCATGTAACCTGCTTTATCGCGTTTCGTTACTATTGCGAACTCGGGTTGAAATCCTAACTCTAATGCTTCTCTGTAACTTATTCCTATAATGGAAATTGTAAGATTAAAATATTTTGTTATTGTGGAATTCATAATACCGTCAAAAAAACAGCTGCCTCCGGCAATATTTATGGCTGCACATCTGCCTTCTTTATTTGCTGTTGACCCCATTGGCACCCAGGTATATCTGTTTGTTACAAGATTATAATTATCAGTACAATCGCCGACGGCATATACTCCTTGTTTTGAGGTCTTTAGTGTCCTGTCTACTTTTATACTGTTATCAATACTCAGCTTTATATCGCTGCCTTGTAAAAAATCCGTGTTCGGACGTACTCCCGTTCCCAGTATTACCATATCGGTATCTATTTCTTTCCCCGATACCGTTATTACTTTTGAAACTTCTCCTTTATCATTTCCGACGAATGCTACAACTTCTTCATTTGTCAAGATACTTACCTGCCCGGGATTTTTTCCGATTATGTAATCAGTTATCATTTGGGCAAAATCTTCATCAAACATTTTTAAAATTTGAGAATTTTTCTCGATTAACGTTACCTGCAAATTATTATGAACAAGCGCTTCCAATAATTCTATTGAAATATATCCTCCGCCAAGCAGTACGGCTTTTTTGGAGGTCTGCATTTTGGTTTTTATATCTATTCCGTCTTGAATTGTCCTTAAAGTAAATATGTTTTTTAAGTTGATATTGGTTATGTTTGGAATGATAGGAACTGCTCCCGTCGCTATGACCAGCACTGTATAGTTGACTTCGTAGTTATTACCCGATATTAAATCTTGCATTAATACGATTTTATCATTTGTATTAACACTTAAACATTGTTGTTTTAAATGAACATCTATATTTTGTTTTTTAAAATCTTCTTTCGTCCTCATTATAAGTGTTTCG
>CANPXC010000132.1 GCA_947585605.1 Candidatus Gastranaerophilales bacterium
GTATTTAATTTTCAAATCAGATGATAAAAATCCGAATAAACCTGTATTTATAAATAAAACAGGGTATAGGCTGCAGCCTCAAAGCGTAAGACTCGCAATTAATGAAGTTATGGAACATATTGAACTGCCTAAACATGTTACTCCGCACGTTTTCAGACATAGTTTCGCTACAAAATTGCTTGAAAACGGAGCTGATTTAAGGATTGTTCAGGAACTATTGGGACACAGCAGTATAAGTAATACTCAAATTTATACACATGTTTCAACTGAAAGATTAAAACAGGCATATAATATCACGCACCCGCGTGCAACGTAAAAGAATAGAGGTAAATAAAAATGTATGATTTTATAACAATCGGAAGTGCAACAGTTGACGCTTTTATAGAAACAGACGCGGCTAATATTGTTTCTGTAAGTTCTCTTGATACAAAAAGAGAGTTTATGGCATATCCGTACGGCGCAAAAATTGAAATAGATAATTTTGAACTTCAAACTGGCGGAGGCGGAATTAACACTGCTGCAAATTTTGCCGCACTTGGCTTTAAAACTTCCGCAATTATTAAAATAGGTGATGATTTTCAAGGTGATAAGATTTTAAAAGTAATAAATCATTTCGGCATTGATGACTCAAATATAATAAGAAGTAAAAAGTATAAAACGGGATTTTCTATTATATTAACGAGTTTCCAAGGTGACAGAACCGTTTTGGCGCATAGAGGTGCAAATGCAAAACTTGAAAGTAAGGATATTAATTTCAAATCAATCAAAAATTCAAAATGGTTGTATTTAGCACCATTAAACGGAAATTCTACTAAAGTGCTAGATGAAGTCGCACAGTATGCAGAAGAACACGGTACTAATCTTGCTATAAATCTTGGTACAAGCAGTATAAAACAAGGTAAAGAACATTTATTAAAGACTCTTAAAACCGCAGAAGTTATTATTTTAAATAAAGATGAAGCAAGCATGCTTACAGGACTTGAAGTCAGACCTGATACAAAAGAAGAAAAATATTCAAATGAAATTATTCATCCGGATATTATAAAAATGCTAAAAGAGCTTAACTACGGCAAAGGAAGAATTACTATAATAACAGACGGAAAACATGGTGTTTATGCCTATGATTCCGAAAAATTTTATCAATGCGGAGAATTCCCCGCAAAGGTAGTTTCCACTTTAGGCGCAGGTGACGCGTTTGCTTCCTCTTTTACGGCCTCTTTGGTTAAAACCGAGGGTGATATAGAAAAATCATTAAAATATGCTTCTGTAT
The DNA here is from genome assembly GCA_947585605.1 of Candidatus Gastranaerophilales bacterium. GTDB lineage: Bacteria > Cyanobacteriota > Vampirovibrionia > Gastranaerophilales > Gastranaerophilaceae > Avigastranaerophilus. The sequence continues at coordinate 1,271 of CANPXC010000132.1, forward strand.
CCGCTGCTTCGGTCGTTGAAAATTTCGGCGCTCAAAACGGATTTATAACTTTTGATGAAATTAAAAAACGTTTGAAAAAACATAGCGAATTTAAGGTTAATATTTTGCCGAAGAAGTAAAAATATTCTTATCGATTTCGCTGAAATTATGGATAATTTGGCTTACACACGGTATTGATTTATATAAATCATCACTTTCAATTGATGCAATTGCAATAATTTTACCTATACCCGCATTTTTAGCTGCGTTAATTCCCGATATTGCATCTTCTACTACAACGCAGTCTTTTGGGGGAAGATTTAAATTTCGTGAAGCAATTTTGTATATATCAGGGGCAGGTTTTCCCGGAATTTTGCCGTTTGAATATACAATTTTATCTAAGTCAAACCATTTTGCCAGTTTAAATTCTTTTATATAAAATTCGACATTATCCCACTCGGACATAGTTGCTATTGTCCTCGGAATATTATTTTCGGTTAAATAATTAAGAAAATCTTCGGCTCCGGGTGATAATTTAAGTTCATTTTTATTTTTAAGGCACATATTTCTGTACATTGCTTCTTTTTCTTTTGCTAATTTATCAACCATTGATTTTTCGGGCTTTTTACCGATTGCATATTCTATAATGTCGGCATTTGTCCTGCCGAACATATTGTTCCTCATTTCTTCATCAGAAAATTCACAGCCTCTTAATTTTTTGGAATATAATCTCCAAGCCTCATAATGCATGTGCGAGTCAAAAAACAAAGTGCCGTTAAAATCAAATATTATGCCTTTCATAAGTAAATATTATCATAAAAAAAGAAGGGCCGTAACAGCCCTTCTTTTAAAATTTTTGTTTTATTACTGAGGATTTTTATCAAACATTTGTTTAAGACCGTCAACCGAGCTTAATATACCCGTTGCTTCATAAGGCATATAAACAATCTTGTTATTTGCGCCGTTTGTAATTGCGGTCATTGTTTCCAAATATTTCATTGCGATTAAGTATTGATCAGGTTTACCCTTATCAGCTAAAGCCCCAATAATTCTTGAAATAGCTTCTTTTTCTGCATCGGCTTCAATAATACGAGCTTGAGCAACACCTTCCGCTCTTAATATTTCAGATTGCTTTTCACCTTCCGCCTTATTAATAGCTGCCATCTTTTCACCTTCTGCGGTTAAGATTGCAGACTTCTTAATACCTTCAGCTTCAAGAATTGTAGCACGTCTGTCTTGTTCTGCTTTCTTTTCTTTTTCCATTGCTTGTTGGATTGAAGCCGGCGGAACAATATCTTGAAGTTCAACACGGTTAACCTTTACACCCCATTTATCCGTTGCTTTATCAAGAATTTCTCTTAATTTATCATTGATAATATCACGAGATACCAATGTTTCATCCAATGCTAACTGACCGACTAAGTTTCTTAAGTTTGTTTGTGTTAACTTTTCAATAGCTTCCGGTAAGTTTTCAATTGAATATAAAGCTTTTCTCGGGTCAACTATTTGGAAATACAAAAGAGCATTTATACTAATTGTTACGTTATCTTTTGTAATTACGTTTTGACGGGGAAAATCATAAACTGTTTCTCTTAAATCTATTCTTGGTGAATAGCTTAGAGTTGTATATGTTCTTCCGTCGATTGATCTTTGTTTGATTAGTTTAATCATCGGTCTTGGGCGGTCAATAATAGGTGTTATTATTTGAAAACCCGGTCCGAGTGTTTTTGAGTATTTACCTAAACTTTCTATTATGATTGCTTCTTGCTGCTGAACAATTATTACTGATGTCTTTACAATAACAAATACTAATACCAGCAGGAATGCCAATAAAATTGCAAATGTCATTACTACCTCCTTATACCTTTTCCACAAATAATATTAAATTATCATTTTTTACTATTTTAACAGATGTTCCGGCGGGAATTTCACCTGTATCATATTCAGTTCTTGCTTCCCATCGTTCATCATAAATTGTAACCGCGCCTTGAGTCATATTAACAGGTTCTATAACTTTAACCACTTTCCCAATATACTGATTTACAAAGTCAACGCCTTTGTGCTTTATCAGCATTTTTTGAATTATAGGTTTAATAAATATTATAGAAAGTAATGATAAAACGCAGAAAATGATTAATAATGTTGAAAAATCGCCCCACCAAATTGATATAATTGCAGTTATAACAGCCGCAAATGCGAAGTTTATGCAAAACATCAGAGGAACAAAAATTTCAAAAATTGTAGCTGCAATAGCTATAATAACAAATATCATCCAAAGTTCTAATGCGCCCATGAATAAACCCTTTCCTAAGTTAAAATTAGTATATCATTTTTTCGGATAAGTGTAAAATACTAATTTTAAGATTGTCCGAGAAAATTTAGCGATAAGGAATGTTACAAAGCGAAACTTGTGAGCTGTATGTGTAACTGAGCGAAATTTTCTCGGACATACTCCTATTCTTCTGCCGGGGCTGTATTTGTTAAAGCTTGTTTAGCCTGCTCCTTTAATTCGTTAATTGCATCTTCTTTAGCTTTTTGTGCTTTTTCTTTTAAAAGATTTTTTGTTTCTTCTTTTGCCTTATCTTTATTTTTCAATAAGGATTTCAGCTTATTTACATTCTCTTTATTTTCTTCAATTGTCGCTTTGGCCTTTTCAATATCAGCTTTAGTTTCTTCTGACATTGAACTTTCTACTGTTTCTTTTATTTTCTTTTTAGCCGTTTCTTTTACTTGTGTTTTTATTTCTTCTTTATCCATTGTGGCAAAATCCTGGAACTCCGGAGGAATTACTGTATCTGCAGGTAATGATTTTAAGTAATTCTGCGCTTTTTCCATATCTGAGGATAAAACAAGCCATTTGAATGATTTAATTAATGTTAATGGTTTTGCTACATCTCCTCTTACAACTACTTGGAATTTTGTTGCATTTGTGTCTGATATTTCTTTACCTAATGACGGAATTTGCGCCATTTCAGGTTCTGTAACAACTTCTGTAAATAAGAAGAATAATTTACCCATTACAAGGCTC
>CANPXC010000133.1 GCA_947585605.1 Candidatus Gastranaerophilales bacterium
TTCGGAGGCTGTATAAGTCTTGTGAGTTCAAGCTGCGGTTATGACGCAAAAGGAGGGGCAAAAGGCGTCGGTATTGCAACAACAAAAGCCGTTGTATGGTCATTTGTTGCGATTGTAATTATTGATGCAATTTTTGCGGTATCATTCTATTTTTAAAAAAGAAGGTTAAAATGTCTATAAAAGTTGAACACTTAACAAAAGAATTTGATAACAGAAAAGTATTGGATAACATATCCTTTAATGTGGAGGAAGGCGAAGTACTTTCTATTGTCGGGTTTAGCGGTTCGGGTAAAAGTACTATTTTAAAAATATTGTGCGGATTATTAAAACCGGATTCGGGTATAATAGATATAAGCGATGGTGATATCGCAATGGTATTCCAGTATTCTGCCCTCTTTGATTCTTTGAATGTGTTTGATAATATATCTTTCGCACTTCAGGAAAGAAAAGAATTTAAAGGGAAATATACTAAACAGGATTTACAAGAGATAGTAAAAAAGAGCTTAAATACCGTAGGACTGTCAGGAATAGAAGAAAAGTTTCCGCATGAGCTGTCAGGAGGTATGCAAAAAAGAGTAAGTTTAGCACGTGCAATAGTAACAAAACCCAAATATATATTGTACGATGAACCGACAGCAGGGCTTGACCCCGTTGCTTCTACAGTAATTGAAGACTACATTTTAAGGCTTAGAGATGAAACAAAAGCGACATCAATAGTTGTTACACATCAAATGTCTACAATTACAAGATGTTCTGACAGAGTTATAATGCTATATGACGGACATATTGTATTCAGAGGCACTCCTCAAGAGCTTCTAAAACAAGATAATCCTTATACACGGCAGTTTGTTTCAGCTTCTATAGAAGGGCCAATGAAAATTGCAGCAGACAGTTTTTAGTTTTATTTTTTTATTGTAAAATGGATTTAGAAAAGGATAAATATGAAATTTTCATCATCATTTAAAGTCGGAATACTCGCATTATCAGCAATCATAATATTGCTATTTACCGTAATGTGGGTAAAAGGTAAAGCAATATCTAATGCCGAAAGAATAACCGTAAGCTTCAAAGATGTTAACGGTATGCGCGCCGGCTCGGGTGTTCAAATGATGGGCGTGAGAATAGGACAGGTTGAAGAAATAAAACCTCAAATAAATGCTGATAAAAGCTATGTAGATGTTAAATTCGTTATCACGGAACCAAATATTGTTATCCCTAAAGCTTCGGAAATTTCTATCCAACAATCAGGAATTATCGGTGAACAATTCCTTGAAATTACACCCCCGAAAGAAAAAGTTATATATTTACCCGAACAAAATAAATCACTGGTTTTACACGCTGATGATAAAGTTCAAATGGAACTGGACGGCAAATATTATGATATCGGAACGGTTAAAAAAATTGAAATTGTAGAAACCAATATGCTTCCGATTATCATAAAAGAAAATATTTCAACAAAGAACGCATACAAAATTAAATACGTAATAGATTTACCCGGATTAATTACACCTGAACAGTTAAACGGAAAAATTGTAAAGGAAGACAATAATAAAAAATTAAGATTAACCCCAAAAGAAGATGTTGCGGTTCCGTATCCGAAAACAGATTCCCCATATACCGTAATAGAACCAATGAGAATAGCAGATTTTCTGGATTTACAATACAGAAGCGCGGAATCACTTGTTGAAACTAATGAAAGAATAGCTATGCTGCTGTCTGATGATGTTATAGAAGAACTGAAACAATCAGCTTATAATGTTAATGAATTAACGGACAGAACCAACATAACAATGGCAAAAGCCCAAGAGCTTATTGATTTATCAAAAACAGAAATCGAAATGCTTGCTTCAAGTATTAATGAATTAACAAATAATATAAATAAAATTACGGGTGATAAGGAATTCGTAACAAGTGTAGCGAATGCTACAAAATCCTTTGAACGTTTATCGGATAACGTATCTACTTTGCTGGAAGACCAAAAAACAAAAACCACACTTACAAATCTTGATATTACCGCAAAAAATGTAGCGGAATTATCAAGCTACATCAACGATATGACAAAAGATACCAAGCTTAAAAAAGCTATAGGAGAAAGTGTTGTTAAATTAAATACGGCATTAGACAAATTGACAATTACATTAGATACAGTCAATTATGCAACAGAGGACGAAGAAAAACTTAAACAAACAATGGATGATATAAATGCTACGTCAGAAAACCTTAAAAAGTTCTCTGAGAAATTAAATAAGAGATTTTTGCTTTTCAGATTAATGTTCTAGGTCAATATGAAACTTTTTATATCAAAACTTCATTATAAAAAAAAACTGAATATAATTGAAAAGATAACTGTTTTTTTCCTTAGGGCAGTAAGTTTTCCGTATAATTGCATTGTACAAATACGAAATAATTTATATGATAAAAAAATAATTCCGTCATATTCATCAAAATCATTTGTTATATCAATCGGGAATATAACAACGGGCGGGGTAGGGAAAACACCGTTTACGCTTGAGATTGCGAAATATTATTTAAGCTTAAATAAAAAAGTTGCAATTATTTCGCGCGGATACGGCGCAAGATTATCAAATAAAGAACCGCACATTATATCAGAAGGCGCAGGCGCACTATATCCTGCATATATGGCAGGAGATGAGCCTGTATGGCTTAGTAATAACTGCAAAGGCGCATATATTGCCACTTGCGCGAACAGAGTTAAAGCCGAAAAACTCATTCAAGAGAAATACAGCCCTGATATTATAATACTCGATGACGGCTTTCAACATCGAAAAATGAAACGCGACTTGGATATCCTGCTAATTGACGCGAAAAATAAATTCGGCAACGGCTATGTTCTTCCGGCAGGACCTCTGAGAGAAAAACTTGCAAATATAAAAAGAGCCGATAAATTAGTTGTCGTAAATAAAAATTCAGAGACTCAAAATGCGCTTAAATACTGTGATTATCTAAAAAAACGCTTTAAAAAAGATATTTATTTATGCAAAATGGTTCCCGACGTTGTTTATAATATTTTCACCAATGAAATATTACCAAAAGGCTCTAAAATAATGGCATTTTCAGCGATAGGACAGCCGGCGGGATTTTATGATTTCTTAAAGAATGATTACAAATTAATTGCTGTTCTTGAATTTGAAGACCACCATACTTATGAAATTGATGATATATCTAAAATTATACACTATGCTCAAGAAGAAAATATTGACAGTATTGTAACAACGGAAAAAGACGCCGTAAAAATCATTGATGTTATTAAAGACAGCGAATTACCCGTTAAAATATTTGCGCTGAAACTTAAAGCATATATGGATATTAAAGATGTTTGCGGGGTATGATGAAAATTCTTGTTGTAAGATATAGATTTATCGGAGATATGATATTATCGGTTCCGTTCTTAAGAAACTTAAGATACGCATACCCTGACGCGCAAATTGATATGTTAGTTTCTCCCAATTCCGGAGAGGTTATTGAAAACTGCCCTTACGTAAACAATTTTATTTATTTTAACACTACAAAAAAGCATAAATACGAAAAAGGCAAAACAGAAAAAAAATCATTTTGGCACTACGTAAATCTTTTAAAGAAAGAAAAATACGATAAAGCATACGTATTAAAGCGCTCACTATCAAGTGCAGCTTTATGTTTCTTCGCAGGGATAAAAGAAAGAGTAGGATATGATACGGAAAACAGAGGTATTCTGCTTACAAAAAGAGTTAAATACAATAAAACAAAGCACGAATCTTTATGTCTTCTTGATGTTTTAGAAGCTGACGGAATTACAATAAAAGATACCTATTTAGAGAGCTGGATAGATGAAGAAAATCAGAATAGAGTCAAACTGTTATTTGCTCAAAATAATATACTTCAAGCCAAAACGAAAGCAGTTGTTAATGTAACGGCAAGTAATGAAGGAAAAGTATGGGATATAAATAACTTTTCCGAAATTATAAGATATCTGTCAAATGAAAAAGGGGTGCAAGTTATATTTATAGGCGCTCCTTCCGATAAAGAAATATATGAAAATATCCGCTATAAGCAGAAACTTGATATAGAGCCTGTAAATTTATGCGGACAAGTAACAATAAAAGACTCATTAGCAGTATTAAAGAAAGCGGATTTTATTATTGGTAATGATTCCGGAACTCTGCACATGGCTTCAGCTGTCGGAACGAAAGTAATCGGACTATACGG
>CANPXC010000134.1 GCA_947585605.1 Candidatus Gastranaerophilales bacterium
AAAAAGCTCCAGACATTAACCACAGTATTTAACACGGTAACAGTATTTGTATTAATTGCAGTTGCAATGCTTACGATTATAATTATCAATTGTACAATTCAACTTGTAATCCAATCGAGAAAAGAAGAAATTGAAATTATGCGATTAATGGGAGTTAGCAATTGGTATATTAAAATTCCGTTAATCCTGCAAGGGGCGATATACGGATTTCTTGGCGCCGTAATATCGTTAATACCCTTAAATACGGTGCAAAACGGTTTATTAAAACTGCATTTATTCTTTAATGTAGAGCCGTCAGAATTTGCAATGAATATTGTCGTATTTACATTATTTGTAATGGCAATATTTTTCAGTGCCGGCGGAAGTATGCTTTCAATAAAAAAACATCTCCAAGTTTAATATTAAGGCTTAAATCCTGCTATTGATTCTTTATTATCATCTTTCATTGCGTAATCGCGCCTGTTTGGACGTTGTTCATTAGTTTGGGATATTGCTTTATAATAATCTTCACTGCTTATTTCAGCCCTGTTTCTTTGCTTAGCGTGTTTGGCTGCTTCAGCTGCAATTTTACATATTGAATCGTTTGAATAGCCGTTAAGTTCCTTAGCAATTTCTACAAGCTGATTTTCATCATTTAACAGTGATTTACCCTTGTTTATGTTAGATAGAATTTTCTTTAGCAGAGATATCCTTGAGTTTAAATCAGGAACATCAACATACTCCAGTGAAGTAAACCTTCTTTTTACGGCGGGGTCAACGAGATTTATTTTATTAGTGGCAGCGATTATAAAGACGTTGCCCTTTTCTGCTTTATCCATAGCTTGAAGTAATGTTCCCACTTGCTTTATATCTTCATTCTCGGTTCTTGAAGTTCTGTCGAAAGCAAGAGTATCAACCTCATCCATAAACAATAAACAAGGCTGTTTTGTATCTTGCGCTATTTTAACTGCTTCATCTATTGCGGCATGAATATTTTTTGAAGTTAAATTAATATAGTGAGATGAAGCCTTACCTAAACTTAATATATATAAAGGCAGCTTTGCTTCGTATGCAAGAGCTTCGGTAATATATGTTTTTCCGCACCCGGGAGGTCCGTATAACATAATTCCCCTCGGTATTTTAATTCCGTAATCATCAAAATCAGCTTTTGCCTGCTGCGGATTACGTATTAACTGCAAAATTCCTTCATTAAAGTTTTGCTTTAAATTATCCATTCCGGAAACATCGTCAAATCCTTTTGGAGAAGTGTCAGAAGGCTTATATTCTTCCAAAAAAGAATTTTTACTTAATAATGCTGTATTAGTAAGCGCTTTTTTATCGGTTACGATTTCGGCATTACTGGTATTTTCAGTTGCAGAAGCCTCTTTTACCGGTGTATCATCTTTTTTATCAATCCAACCTGACAAAACTTTTAAAGCTTTTTCTCTCCAATCGCCTTTATTTGAGCCGTTTTTTACAAATTCGTCATTATATTCTTCATATTCACGATTAGCAAAATTTAAGTTTTCAAAAGTAATAACAACATATCCGGTCAATAATTCTTTACAGGTCAAAAAAGTATTAAGATAATCATTAAATCTTGATTTATCTTGATTTTTATTTTTTTCTTCAGAATTTAATAAACCTTCCAATTTATTACAATAAGAATTTAAAGAAGAAATACTTTGCGACCACTTTTTATCCGGATAGTTTTTTAATTCGGCTTTAAGTTCATCATTTAATAGTTTATTATATCCAAAAGACGGTTTATATGAATATTCGTGTGAAATTTTCAATACAGAACTCCCTTAAATTACATTTAGATAAAAAAACGAAAAAATAATTTTTGTTATCAAAAAAGAATGTTTAAAAAATTATTTAAATAAGTGGAATAATTTAAATAAAATATACTTGAATTAAATAATATATTTATGTTAATATTTACATAACTTGTCAGGAGAAGTGGCCGAGTAGGTTTAAGGCGGCACCCTGCTAAGGTGTTGTGTGGGGTAACCTGCACCCAGGGTTCGAATCCCTGCTTCTCCGTTTTTTAATTTTCACAAGTTTTATTAAACTGATACTATTTATTTTGATTTAATATAAAATCAACTTGATTGCAGTGCTGAACCGTTAATCCGGCATTTTCAGCCAGTTCATTAAAATACATAATTAAATCATAATAATGTTTTGGAACCTTACAGTGTTTGCTCATTTTATATTTTTCATAATCAATATCAATTCTCACATTTTTAATTTCAAGAGATTTAACAAGATTAATAAATTTTTCAACCTCAATATTGTTATCATTAATATCATCAACAATAATATATTTTAAAATAATATTATCTTTTGCGCTGTCAGAAGCTCCTGCGTAGGCTTTTAAGTTGTTAACGAGAGTATCATAACAATCAACCTGCTTTATTTTTTTATACGTTTCTCTGTCGCCGCAATCAGGGGAAATAATCAGCATACATCTGTCTTTTCGTAATCCTTCTTCAATAGATTTACAGTATTTAATTCCTGAAGTTAAAATTTCTATTCTTGAATTTAAATAAGACAGAAGCAAGAACATAAGTTCTTCAAATTCTGGATGAATTGTTATTTCACCGCCGCTCATATACACATAAGTACTTTTAGAAAGAATATTGTTATCAATTAAAGACTGAACCAGCGGTAAAACTTTATAATTATACCCGCGTTTTCTCCAGCCGTAGCAGCAGTATACGCACTTAGCATTACAAGACATATTATTGTGGAAATACAATCTGTCAACTACATTATCGAAGTCTGCAACTTTGTTTTTGGTTTTATAGAATTCAAGTTCGCTGCATCTTTTACAGCACCCGGGAATTGTCCTTTTATTCCAAAACGAGTTAATTCTTTTTATATATTTTTTTCTTTTTTCATAAACATAATTCCAATCAACATCGCCGCCTTTATAGAGGTGATAGAAGCAAGGGCCGATTGCGTTTGTGCAGCACGCTTTTATGCAATCGTGAAAAAAATGAAGCGAATGTTTCATAAAGTGGCAATCTAAATATTCATCTTTTTTAAATAAAGAGTCTAACATTTATTAAAAATCTGTCCTTGCATTCATTTTAAATTAAAACTTTAATTTTTTTTCTGTCTTTTAAGTATTCCAGATGTTCTTTTTTTATAACTTCACCGGGAATTAAAATCGGTATTCCCGGCGGATAATCAACAATTAACTCCATTGCAACACGCGATATTGCGTATTTTAATTCCACTTCTTTATATGGTTTACCCCAAACCAAAGAAGGAGTATATTTTACTCTGGGTTCAACATTAAAAATTGATTTATAGGAGGTTTCATCCTCAAATAATTTTATATTATCCGAACAAACTTCAGTAATAGCCTTTTCAAGTTTTTTAAGTTTATTTTTTGTTGTGCCGACACCCGTAAGAAACATTACGGATTTTTCATTAGCAAGTTCCGCTTCAAGATTATATTTTTCAAATAAAATATCAGAAAGTTCAATACCTGAAACATTGGAAACTTTAATTAATATTTTGGTAACATCATTATTGTAAGAATAAACTTCTAAATTAGGCAATGCTTTTATGGTTCTGATAAGGCGGTTAACGCTTTTAATCAGTTCCGCTATTTGAAATCTGCCTTTTTCGGAATTTAAATAATTAATTGTACCTTCTATATTAATTAAAAGCGGATAAGAGGGAGATGTAGTTGTAATTAAATTTAATGATTCCTGAATTCTTTTAGGGCTTATATCAGAATTTTTACCGATATGAAGCAACGCTGAAGGATTAAGCGCACCTGCTGTTTTATGCAGTGATTGAACAACCAAATCTGCGCCTTGCAGCAGAGCGGGAGTACCTAATGCTTTATGGAAATTCCACAATGCACCGTGCGCCTCATCAACGAGAAGCAGGACTTTAAACTTTTTGCATATTTCAGAAACCTTTTCTATATCAATCATTAAACCTTCATAGGTAGGATTTGTTATAATAAAAAGCTTTATATCGCGGTTTTTAGACAGAACTTCATATAAGTAATCCAAATTTATCGGTTCATAAATTCCCCAGTCCTTGTTATAGTAGGGCATTAACCAAACAGGAACAGCGCCCGTAATAACAAGGCCGTTATAAACTGATTTATGACAATTTCTTG
>CANPXC010000135.1 GCA_947585605.1 Candidatus Gastranaerophilales bacterium
AGAGCGAGGGCTGTTTGACGACCGCAGGGAGGAGTTCCCGAGCTTGAGCCGAATTTAGAAGTTTTCTATACGCAGTATCAGGGCGAAATTAATTATTTATTTTAAATGAATTTTTAATTAAATAAAAAAAATAAAATTCTCGGCTCGGAATTTGTTTCTGTATTGCTAAACTCAGCCCAAGGCTCCGCTAAACGACGCTGCGCCCTGCTGCTGCTTTGTTAGGCAATAAGACAAATAATATATATGTTATCTGATTTTATATTAAATTGTTAATATTTGTAAACAAGTAAATGTTTTTTCTAATGTTTTCAAATTTTCTTCCGATGTTGAATTTGTTATATAAGAAAGAGAAAGGTAAAATATGAATTTGAAGAATGATATTTCTATCCATTTTAGTTATTCCGGTGCTGAAAATGTAAAATCTGCTGATAATGCAGCAAAAGATACTAAAAAAGAAGATGTAAAAAATGATTCAATTTTTAATCAAAATATTGAAAAAACAAATGATAAAGATAGTAATGTAGAAAATGATCAAGAACAAAAGGGCGGTTTTTCTGAATTTATTAAAAGGAAACAAAAAATTGATGAGCAACTAACTACGATTCAAGATAATTCTATGGACTCAATTGAGAAACAAAAAGAACTAATAAAATTACGCGAAGAAATTCAGATTTTAGAAGATATTCAAGATAGTAAAATTGATGTAGAATATCTTTTTGGCGGTCTGATGTAACTCTTTTAAAAAGGATTAAATTTATGTTTAATCCTTTTTTTATTTAAAAATTATTTATTATTCGAGTATTCCGTAAATTCTGCGTTTACCGCACCTAGTATCAGAGTGCGGTTAGGCAGCGGAAGTATTTGCGCTCCCCATAAATATACTTTTGTCATTATTACTTTTATTGCGTGCTTTTCTTCGGGTATGATTTTATAAATATAGTATATTGATTTATCTTTTGCCAGAAAATAGCAGTTATCAGACGGAATGTATTTGAAAAATGTTATTTCGCTTCCGACATTTCTTGCATAATAAATTTTTTCTTTTGCCTGTTCGTCATATTCATATATTGAAATTCCGTTTTTATCTTTTTGTGCAAGGATAATTTTGTTATTATTTAATTTTATTGCTGATAGTATTTTTACTTTTTCATATATATTATTTTTGCTGTATATTTCATATTTTAAGGTTTTTTTATTCAATCTGCTTAAATGATTATAATTGGCAAAATATATGTAGTTTTCATCATCTGATAGGTATGTTTCGCCTGTTTTTACGTTTTCTTTTACTTCAATTGAGTTTGTTTTAGGGTTATATATTTCAACAAAGTCATTGTTTATTTTTCCGATTAAAATATTATTATCAGGCAAAATTGCCGCAAATGAGTTTTTATTGTCAAGTTTAGCTTTGGTTGAAGGGCCTTGTTTTACGGTATTATTTTCTAAATCTATTATTTCTGTTGTGCGGTTATGACTTGTATCTATTCCGAAATAATATTTTCCGCCATATACTAAGATTTTGTTTTTATTTACTTGTATTAAATTATGAAGTATTCTTGTGCGATGAAGTCTTAATTTCGGTTTTTCTTTTTTATTCAGATTAGTATTTGGAATATCAAGCAAAAATACTTCATCGCCTTTTATTTCAGAGTTGGGAATTCCACCTGTAATTACGGCTCTTTTATCATCAAGCATAATGCCGGAACTTAACGGTGCTATATTATAGCTGTAATAATAACCTATACGCTCCGAGTCACTTGAGTACATTCCTATTTTTTTAGGATTATTGTATGAGTGTGAACTTTCTATTTTTTCATATTTTGTTTGATGTGAAAAATTTTTATTGTTTGCGATTAAATTAAGGGATTGTTGAGATTTTAAATCTTTTAAAGTAACCTCAAAATTTACCGGTTTATCTTTTGCACTTTGCAGGGTATAAAATTCATAAGATTTTTGCGGATTTATTTTCTTTCCGATAAGTGATTTTGTATATGCTTCAGATTTACTTTTGTATGAGTTATTTTTATAGACTGTATAGGGCATTTTTAGTGTGTCATAGGATAATTCAACAACCGCAGCGGGAATAAGCAAAGGACACATGACGGAAACCAATGATGTAAATACCGTGTTTTCACTAAGAAGATTTCTTCTTAAACTCTTCAAAGCCTCTTTATCTATACTGTTATTGATTTTGGTTTCGTTGATTACTTCATATTTATTATTTGTGTTATTCACTATTTTATATTTGGTTATAAGAAAAGAATTTTCTCTTGAGCCATTTTCTATAATGTTATATACGTTTTCTTCTTCTTTATTTAAGAAAACGTTTTGTTCCTGCGCAAACGCTAAAGGTGCTTGAGAAGAAACAAAAAATATTAAAATGAAATAAACAAAAAATTTTCTTAAAATCATAATATATCCTTTAATCAATTATACATTTTTATTGTTTATTATTTTTTTCATCTTCAATATGTTTTTTCATACTGTTTATGTATGTTTTTCTGGTTTCCTTTTTAATGTTTTCAAATTCACTTTGAGGCACAGTATCAACTTTACCTGAAAAGGCTGAAATTCCGTGATAACATGCCCAGGTAGGTGCAGGGCGCAGAGGTGTTTTTTCATCTTTTTCTACTGCTTTTTCAAGTTGTTCCAATATATATTGATACCCTTTTTCATTCATATATTTGACGGTATTACGTGCAAGCATGCCGTATATTGCGACTTGTTGACCGGCTGATTCATCTTTGCACATTTTAACATCTTCAACAGCTCTTAATTTTCCGAATGAGAACCAAAATACCGCTTCATCTTTGTTTGTTTTATATATTTCATCCGCCATTATTATATACGGGAACAGTTTTATCGGGATTTTCTTTTATATAATTGATAAAATCTTTTTTTTCATAAAAATCAAAACTCTTAACGGTTTGAACTGCAAGTCCGTTTTGTCCCGTTTCCATATATTTTATTGCTCTTTTTACATTCCCTGATAACTTTTGTGCGCTGTATGCACTTGTAAATGTAAAGCCCATAGCGAGTATTATTAATGCCGATATTATTAACTTTTTCATATTTACCTCCACGCTAATTGAAATATTCATTTAATAATTGTTTTTTCATTTCTTCATATATGGTTTTATCAGATTTTATGTATGTTTTTTTATCTTTTGAGTAAATCGGAAAATCTTTTTCATCATCTGCAAATGCTTTTAGTGCAATTTGTTTCATTTTTGTTTTATCGGCTTTTTTAATATAGTTTTCTGTTTCTATACCTCCAACTTGCATTAATAAATTTATTAATTTTTCCCCCATATCTTTTGATAAATTATCAATATATTGTTGTCTCAATTTAGCGGTAAAATACCAGTATACCGCTTTATCCGTATCATAGGAGATTAGATTATCCGATAAATAGAATAACCCATAAGGTTTAAAAGTATTTCTGTTGTTTATAAGAAAATCGTTTACTTGTTTATTATCTTTAGGCAGTTTTTGTATTAATTGTCCAAAATCTAGCCAATAATCTCCCTTGGCGTATTCGGATAATTTGTTTAATTCATTAGTGTAATCGTCTTTAATTATAGGTTTATTTTTCGGATTATAAGTTTTATTGCCGTTTTTATCAAAGAAGGTATATTTTACATCATCTTTATTTACTAGAGTTTTCCATGCTCCGTCTTTAAATTTGTATACCTGGTACAGTGTCTGCGGAATGACAAAAGTTCCTGTTTCATTTATAAAACCATATAAGTCGTTATCTTCTTTTTGTGCAACAGCAAGTCCTTCACTGAAATCCGAAATATAATAAAATTCCGGCTTTACCGTATATTCTCCCTTTTTATTAATAATTCCGTATTTTTTGTTTTCATCTTTTACTACCGCAAGTCCGTTATTAAAGTCACCTGCCCTTACAAATTGAGGTTTTATAACAGTTGTTCCCGTTTTATCTATGTATCCGTATTTATTATTGGCTTTATATTGTGCCAGTCCGTCAGAGAAGGGGTAAATATTTTCTGCACTTTTATCTTTTACAATTACAACTTCATTTCCTTGGTTATCATAATAACTCATTTTTGAAGTATCTTCAAAAATATAACTGCCTAGAATTTTCGGCCTTCTTGGGTA
>CANPXC010000136.1 GCA_947585605.1 Candidatus Gastranaerophilales bacterium
TGAGACGTGGCACCATTTAACAGGCTAAATGCCTGTTTTTTTGTCTCGGAATCTCACAGGTTTACAGTGAGTCAGCCAAAATTGTGCCAAGTACAAAACTATTTTTTAGCTTAAATTTACACTTCAAGCAAAAAATTTCTGATAAAGTAACTTAATTACATTTTTAAATTGAAAACAAATTTAATTGCTATTATCGGAATTGAAATAGCGTTTTTTAGCTTCTTCAACAATACCGGCACATTTACCTTTTTGAGCCGTTTGAATTTCATGTTCAGAGCCGATATGCTTTGCGCTTCCGTCTTCAAAAATAACTGTTGTGTCATTTGTACAATTTTTATTATTTATTACCAATCTGTCGTTATTATATATATAAACATCAAATTTCGGTTCATTTTTAAAAGCGGTATATATAAAAGGTGGTCTTTTTGGTCTGCCAGCTTTTTTTAAAATTTCTGCAATTTCTTTATCTGAGAATAAAGAATTACAATTATAAGATTCTTTGACCTCGGGAGTATTTAATTTAGAGTGAGATTGAACCATAGCCCTTTCAAAACTATCATCCGGATTGTAATCGGAAATAAAAATTTCTTCTACTTTTCCTACCTTGCCAAACTCATAAGGTTCTTCATCCGGTTGCGTTCTTCCTATTTTTCCAAATTGGTTTGGTTCTTGATTGGCATTCAATCGTTCAAGGTTATTTTCAGGGTTAATCAGTCCCGCTTCTACATGTCTTGAATGAATATTTCTTTCAGGATTAAACATAGAACCAAATGAAATCATAATTAAATACTCCTTTTACTATGATACATAAACGTTAAAACTAATAAATAATAAAAATTGTTATATGAAATATCAATGTTAAGAAAAATACATATGATTAAATTTCAAAAACAAAAAAACACTCAATATAAGTTAAACTAAGTGTTTTTTTTCTGCAGAAAGCGTAGTTAATAGTGTAATTTGATATTTGTTATATACTTTCAACCATATTTTTGCCTGCTTCACATGCATTTTGAAGGTCTTTGGGGAATTGTTCTTCTTTTTGTTTTAATTTTTTATTTTTATCAAAAACTTCAACAACAAATTTATCGTAATCACTGAATTGATATGTATCATAAGCAAAAATTCTAACGGGTTTTTCAAATACGGTTGTTATCATAAATTCTGTTTTATCAAACATATCAGGATACATTTGATTTGAAAGTTCTTCCGTCACATTCATAGTATAAATCATAGCGGTTTTAAGTTTTTTAGGCGCGATTGAAGGATACCCGTTTTTATATTCAAAGAACGGAAACGTAAGACGTTCTATAAAACATCTTGTAACTCCCGTTACATCAGAGCAGTAGATGGGGCTTGCCACAACAAGGCCGTATGCGTTTGATATTTTATCCAATACGGGAGGTAAGCCGTCAGGATACGCACATCTTCCAAAGTTTTTGCCCTCTTTTAATTTGCACGCAAAACAGCTCCTGCAGCCTTTAAAATCAATGTCATAAAGGTTTATTATTTCAGCTTCTCCGCCTGCTTCTTTAACCCCAGCGGCAAAGCTTTCGCACATTTTATATGTGTTCCAATTTTTTCTCGGACTTCCGTTTGCTATAATAATATTTTTCATTTATTGCTCCTTAAATATTTTACTGTTTTATTAATAATTATAAATATTTAACCGTTTGAGATAATTCATATCTGGTATTGTGCAAATGAGAAGGCTCTTTATCAGGATAGCCTGCGGGTAGTATTGCAACAGGAATAATATTATCCGCTATATTAAATGTTTTTTGAGCGATTTTTGAATCAAAATACCCCACCCAAGTTGAACCTAAGCCTAAATCAGTAATTTCTAACATCATATGAGTTGCAACAATACTTGCATCTACTACTCCTTCATCAAAATTAGTAAAAGGATTTTTCCAGCTTACGGTGTTATCGTAGCAAATTAAAAAGGCAAGCGGAGCATTAAAATGATATTGAGTAACAGTTTTTAATTTTTCAAGGTTTTCTTTGCTTTGTAAAACGAAAACTCTTTGAGATTGATAGTTAACAGCAGTCGGAGCAACTTTGCCCGCTTCAAGTATCTTATCAATTTTATCCTGTTCAACTTTTTTATCGCTGAATTTTCTGCAAGAATATCTTTCACGTGCTAATTCTAAAAATGACATAATTAGACTCCTTTTAAATTGTTTAATAAAAACTCCGCATAGTCTTTTGTTTTTGTGCCTTTTCTTTTATGTTCAGGGTCAATTTTATCAAAAAAACAATTTGGCATCTCATCCATTTTTAAATTCTTTTCAATACAAAGTGTGCAGCCTAAATCGTGGTTTTTAGGATGAAATTTACAATTTATATTTTTGCAGGTGCATAATTCTTTTGCGTTCATATGTTCATCTATTTTTATTTTATTCTAACGAATAGGAGTGATGAGGTATTTTGATGTATTCAAAAATCCTTATTTTATTGTGTCATCTTTCATTTTGAAAGAAAAAACATAACGAATATAAGGTTTTTCGTCTTGAGGTGACAATTTTGCAACTTGACCCACCGTTTCACCGTTATTATCCACCAAGTCATAAATGCCGTTTGAAATGTTATTATTATATCTTATTTTATAGACACTAGGATATTCTACGGGTAAGCCGTCGGAATTTTTTAGTATTTCTTGCGTATCATCACGCATTTTGCTATTCCACATTATTGTAAATTGTGGTTTTTCATCGCTCATATTTTCTATAACTCCGACATCATAGTGCATATTCGGGTCTAAATTATCAAATTCAATTTTCCCTTCGTCGCATTTTACAAAATCTTTTACCTGTGTACCTGTTTTAGTGTCATATAGTGCATAAGCTCGTATTTTTAGTACACAATCTATTCTAATTCTTCTTGGTTTAGGAACTAACGTAACTTTAGGCATTTCATTTGAAAATCTATTTTGCTCCATAACATCACCTTTTTCAATTAACTAAATATCACAATTTCATTGTCATCCGGCACTAAAACATTATCTAATTTCAGATTTTTAATATCATCTCTTGTAACGGTTAAGTGGCTGACTGTATCCATGTGGCTTGCTATAATTTTGGAATTTTTACAGTATGATGAAATTTCTTTCATATCATTTATATCCATAATGAGCCGTTCACCGTTTATAACCGTAGCACCGCAAGAATTTGTAACAATTACATCGGGATTGTGTTTATCAAGTGCTTCTTTCACTTCTTCGCACCAAATGGTATCGCCTGCAACGTAGAGAGTTTTTTCATTTTCAGATTTAAACACTATTCCCATAGAGTCATACGGCAAACCGGCTTGCAGACATAATGGCTTAACTGTTTCTCTTTTTCCGTGCTGGCAATTAGTTTTGTATAATTTTATCCCTTCAAAATCAGTACCGTTTTCACTTATCACTCTTACATCTTTAAAGCCTAAGTTTTCGATTAATTCTTTGTCAATTTCCGACTGAACAAAGAAAGGAAGGTTTTTATTAATTGCTTTTTCTGCAAATTCATCCCAGTGGTCAGGGTGATAATGAGTTAAAATAACAGCGTCAACGTCAACAATTTTTTCAATAGGAATGGGAAGTTCCACTCTTGGCTGTCTAACTTCAGAGTTTAAACCTACATCAAACCCCGGCATGTATTCTTTTGGCATAAGCCACGGGTCAATTAAAAATTTTTTGTTGTTGTAAGTAACAATTATTGTTGCACTTCTTATTTGATGAATTTGCATAGCTATCCTCCTGTTTCCTAAAAGCTATCATAAATTAAATTAAAATGCAACTTGAAAAAGTATTGACATAATCAAGATGTTTTGCGATAGTTTTGTTATGGAATGTCATAATTCAAAATGGGGCGGTATAAGGGAAAAAGCAGGCAGAAAAAAGACCTGCCTTAAAAAAGTGCCGTTTAACAGAAGAATTAATGAAAATATTTTAAACATACTCAGAGATTATGCTAAAAGTCATAATATCACTGAAACTGAAGCATTAGAAAGTGCTATTTTATTACAGACAAATATTGAAAA
>CANPXC010000137.1 GCA_947585605.1 Candidatus Gastranaerophilales bacterium
CTGTGTTGGATTATATTCTCAATATAATAAGGAAGCCCGCATGCGGAATATGAAATTATATCTTCCCGGGTATATAAATCAATTTTTATTTCCGGATTTTCACGTCTTAATTTAGCGGCGGTTTTAGGACCTGCCGCTCCGCCGCCAATGATTACCACTTTTTCTGCCATAATATATCTTTCTAAAAAATCATACGTTGTATTTCTATTCCGCTGATATTGAGCAATTCTTTCTCCAATTGCTGCGTTTGAACGGTATTATCGGTTTGAAGTAAAATTATTCCGCTTGTTTGACAAAATAGTGATGTATTGTTTATTCCTAACCTTAATTTAATAATGCAGTTGTATTTTGTAAGTATTCTTTGAAATTCAATTGCATTACATTCTTTATCCGCAAGCTTTACACCGATTATAATTGTCATATTAGTCTTTAATTTCTAATTTTCTCGTTTTTTTATCATCCGCTTCAAGCTTTGGCAGGTGAAGGTCTAATATGCCTTTTTTTAAATCAGCAGTTGATTTTTCAACATCTATTTCATAAGGAAAATACAACGTCCTTGAATAATTTCCGTATCTGAATTCGGATTTATGATATTTATGCTTTTTATTATCTTCTTCTTTTTCATTCTCTTTATGTGCTTCAATTTTTACGTATGATTTATTTATATCAATATTAATATTTTCTTTTTCTATCCCCGGAAGT
Source organism: Candidatus Gastranaerophilales bacterium (assembly GCA_947585605.1). Classification (GTDB taxonomy): domain Bacteria; phylum Cyanobacteriota; class Vampirovibrionia; order Gastranaerophilales; family Gastranaerophilaceae; genus Avigastranaerophilus. The sequence continues at coordinate 703 of CANPXC010000137.1, forward strand.
TCAACTTTTACACAATAATAATCTTCGTATTCTTTCACATCAACAGGCATTGCCATTCCGTTTAATTCCTGATGAAAAATATATTCGGGAAACAAATTATCAAAACTTTTTTGCAATATGGAATTTATATCTTCATTTAATGCATTTAAAAATGTGTCGGGTTTTTTTATTAAATATTTCATTTTTTTCTCCTGTGCAAATAATAAACTAATCAACGTTAATTAGTCTGCGCGAAAAAAATGTATTTAACATTACCTTTTTGGCTAGTCAGAATATTTAATTATTTATTTGATTTTCATCGACGGATACTGCATCGTTAAGTTGTTTCTGTTTTAATTTGTTAACAACGGAATCAACAAGGAAATCATATCCTTTTATATTTTTAATATCGGGAGAGAACTCTTTTTCAAGCATTTCTTCAACCATAGCTCTGATTTTTAGTTCGTCTTCAACAAATTTATTACCTTCAATAACCGAATTGATAAAATCGGCTTTAGCAGTGCCGGTTTGGCGTTCATTTGTAAATTTTAACCAATTAAGCTGCGGTTTTACGTTTTTTAATTCTTTTACAAGTTTAAAGTTCTTTAAATTGAACATTTAATACAAACTTCTCCGTTCTTAAAGGAAACATCTTGAACTGTTTTTCCGTTTGCTTCCTTTATATATGATAAAACATTTTCAACGGTTTGTACAGTCTTCATCTTTTCTAAAATGGTGTAACGTACTAAATCAAATAACAGTGAATTATTTTTTATCATCGGAAATTCTTCATGTAATATTTTTGAAATCATTAAAGATAATTTATCGGTGTCAGTATAATTATCTGTAATAGGATTTGTCATATTACTTATTTTTTCTTGTTCCTGTTCATTGTTTGTATAATTAATCCATTCAATTCTTACTTTTTTTTCTGAGTTTAACATTTTTCTTACCTTTTTCCTATTACATCCGTTTTAAGAAAGAAATATGAAAATTTAAGATTTACAGAAATAAGAAAAAAGTTTACTAATCTTTACAATAGTAATGTTAAAAATTGTAACCGAAATAAACTCAAAGAGTAAATTTTATTAAAGTTTTATTTTTTTATTCCGTTATAAAATATGTAAAATTCGGAAAGGTAAAGGAGTGTTAAAAACACTGAAGGGTGATTTATGGTTGATTTTCCAATAGATAAATCCGAAATAAATAAGGATGTTCAATCAAAGGCGCAGAAAAAGAGCGAATTTGATATATTAAAATCCAAATATTTTGATGAAAGAAAAAAAACGGATAAAACAGACATGGCAAATGCCCCCGTTGTTCTTAAGTCAGAACTTGAGGCTCTGGATAAATTATCGGAAATTGCTTCGGCTGAAAAAAAGGATGATGACCTTAAATGGATTAAAGAACGTCAAGAGTATATTCATAATATTTTAGCAGAAACAGTTGATACTACAGTTTCGGCAGATTTTTCAGCTTATATTAATTATTTTGGCAATTTGACATCAAGTAAAAAAACTGATGAAGAAGGGAAAATTTCCGAACCTAAAAAAAATGATGCCCCTTCAAAAAATGTTGCCTCTTCAAAAAATGTTGATATGTCTGAAACCTTGACTGATTTTATTAATAATTTTGATTTCGAAAATAAAACACAAGTATTTGATTATGCAAGACGTCTTGCTGTGAGCGGAATTTCCGATAAAACCATTATTGCCATATTAAAAGTATTGGCGGGAAATATTGATGAAAAAGATGAGAACACTTTCAGTAAGACTGTAAATACTATAGTTGCAGCTAAAAAAACATTAACGGCTTACAGAAAAAATGAGGACGATGAACGCCATAGTGTTATAAATCAGCTTGGCAAACAAATTTTCATGTTTTCTGATGACTTTTATATTGTTATGAAAAATAATTTACCGATTTATATAAAAACTCCGGAAAGCCCTACTCCTGAAGTCGCACAAGAAGAATATAATGAAATACTTCAAAAAACCGAAGACAAGTTTATGATTGATTTTGTTAATAAATACTTGAAAAATGGTGAAATCAATAAAAATTATGTCCGATTATTATCTTCATTAAGGCAATCGGGGGTAACTTACGGCAGCTTAATAGAGTTAATAGATAATTGCGTTAATAAAGACGGAACTATAGATAAAAATTATCTGCAACGTATAAAACAATTAAAATCGGCAGGTGTATTATCAATTGACATTAAAATGTTATTAGATTCCTGTAAGGATGAAGATGATATAAAAAATGTTTGTGATTTGACATCTGCAATAATCGGCGGTAAAGAAGTCTGCTCTCTTATTCCCGATGTAAGAGGCAGGGAGGATGTTAAAGACTTTATAATCAACGCTTCACCTTACTTTGAAAGAAAAGAAAACCTGGTTAATTTATTGAATTTAACTAAATCTGACGGAAATAATGTTGATGAATGTGCGTTGGAAATTGCTTATAAATTATTCTTCAATGAAAATAACACATTAGAAACAGAAGAATTTAGCCGATATTTAAGTGATACTTTAAATATTGCACGCGGAAATGCCGGATATGTTAATGATGATGCAGCGGGTATTGTTGCTATTTTAGCTCAAAATAATAAAAGCTATTCCGATATTCAACAAGGATTGAAAATTTGTTTAAATAAAGAAGGCAATATTGATGAAAAATTAGCTGAGATTTTATGGGATATGAGTCTTCAAAATGCGGAAATTTCTGATATCTCTGATATAATTGACTCTTGTAAAAATAAATCAGGTGATATCAATCAAAGCAAAGCGGATATGATAATATCTTTATTTGAATCCGGTAATACCGTAGAAAAGGTTAAAGAAATTTTTCTGTAAATTAGTGCGCTGAAAGAGTAAATCCCAAATTTTCAAATTTATCTTTTAAATTTGGGATTTGCGTTATTAAAAATTCTTCGTAATTATAGTATTTATTTTTTTCTGTATTCTCGCTGAAATACGGATGAAATAAAACTTCCGTGCAGGTATTATCTTTTTTTATTCCTTTTAAGCCTTGTAATATTGTTTGTTCACTCATGTGTCCCGTGTAGAGAACACCTATAATATAATCATTTGTTTTTATATCCGTTTTCCTCAGATTAATATTGTTAATCAGCGTAAACGTGTTTAAAAGTATATTTTTTATTGCATTTACGGGATATTTTAAATCGAGTGATTTGTTTAAAATTATATAAGGAAGCTCCTTTTGGGTTCTGATGTATTTAATTCCGTACTCTTGCGCCAGTTTTAAAGTCAAATTAAAAATATTTGGAATAGTCACTCAAAATATAAGATATTTTAAGAATTTAGAA
>CANPXC010000138.1 GCA_947585605.1 Candidatus Gastranaerophilales bacterium
GCACAATCAGTATTTTTCCTTATATATCTATCTGCCGGAGATATTATCAAAGGCATTTCTATAATATCGTTGAAAAGTTCATTAATTTCATCATTAGATAAATACTCTAAGGGGTCATCATTATTATAGTTAGGCATATTAATCTCCTTTCAAATTTAATAATCTGCCAAGTGCATTTTGCCATTTATTATGATATTCGGGGAAAAAGATATATCCCGAATATGGAGTAAAGGTCATTTCTTCAAAGTAAAGTTTATTATCTTTTATCATCCAATCTACGCGGACAAATTTAAACTCTTTTGCTAATACGGCGCTTAATTTTTCAGCCTCTTTTAAAACTTCATGGCAAGGTTCAGCGTATACCAATTCGTTCTCGTCAGAAAAATTTATATTTATATTCTTAAAGTTTTCATCAAATGAAGATACGTGTTTTTTATAATCAAATATTTGATATATTTTAGGAACACCATTAAAACAATAAACATTAAGTGTCGGCAAATGTCCCTTATTATCATCACATAATAATGTTTCAATAATAATTTTAGGCTTAATTTTTTTATACTGAGTTTCAAAATCGCTCCAGCCAAAAAATGACTGAAGAAGCCAATTATCTATACATTTTTTTGTATGATTAAATAAAGGTAAGTTATTTAAATATTTATCTTTATCCAAAATGGTAAATTGCCATTTACAGCCGTGGTTGCATTTAACAACAAAAGAAATGGGCAGGGAATCAAACGGGATGTCATCAAACTTATCGCCAATCCAAAGGACAGGTTTTAAGTATTCATCACCGATTTTTTCCCTAACCCAATCACGAACTAAAACTTTATCTGCAAGTTCGCTTTTTGGTTGTCTATTATCAAATATTTTTAACCATTGTATTTTTTCGTTTAAAGTTTTAGGATGTTTTAAATTAAGTTTTTGACCTGTCTTAATCAAATAAGCTTGAGAAAGATAAATAGGGTAATCTTTTTCATCAAGGCTCATTAAGAAATCATAATCAAAAACAGCACGACCATCATTTCTTAAGCCGGGCTTGTAATTATTATTTTTGTTAACATTGAAGCCAAAACGGCTAAAAAGTCCTTGGACTAACGAATTACCTCGGTTTACAGAGGTAAAATCCCCCCCCCCGTGAGTTTTTGGGGGCTAAAAAATTCTAAAAATGTGCTTAAAATCTTACTCATAGCTTTATTATATATCTTAAAATTAAATTTTGCAACAGGTTTATTTTGTAACTTTATCAAATTTCGCTAAAATGTCAAAATCTGTCACCCTAAACTTATTTCAGAATCTAAAAATTTAAAAATGCTGAAATGAGTTCAGCATGGCATTATGACTATATATTTTAAAATGCGCCCGATGGGAATTGAACCCACATCTAAAGACTTCGGAGATCTTTGCTCTATCCAATTAAGCTACGGACACATTTTGTATAATTATATTACAAATATGCCTAAATTTTCAAAAATCCGTTTGTCACGGGCTGCGTTTGAACGGAATTAATTTCGTTAAAAATTTGATTTTGCAACCCTCTATGCATATATACATTTTTATAACGTTCTAACTCTGAAGCGTTAATTTCTTTTGCAGAGGGGATATTGTTACTTTCAGATGAATATATATCAAAAATATTGCCTTCAGGTCTGTTTAACTCGGACAGTTCAAATAGAGGACCGTATAATTTTTTACGCCTGATACTATCCGGAGTTTCACCCATTTCTTTTAATTGTTTTGCCGTAAAATAGTTGGATAATTTGTTTTTTAAATACGGCATAAAAAGATTACAGGTAATTATAGTCAAAAGAATGGAAACAAGAATGCCTGCACCTTCAACACCGCCGATTATATGATCATAAGCTTTTTTATTGTAAAGTCCTTCAATTCCGTTTTTACCTGAAAATTTATCTGCTTTAATTGCAATATCCATCATTGAAGCTTTAGGCACTGATTTATTAATTTCCGGCGGTTTAATATGAAGTTTATCCCAGTATTTTTCGGGGATAAAAGTTAATTTATCCTTTAAAATAAGTCCTAATGAGTTAAAAGCCGAAGCAACCACTTTAAGATAAGGCGGATATTGGCTGACATCATATAATTCATCACGTGTAACACCTGCTGCCGGAGCTACTAATTCAAGTAATTTCTTTTTATCGGCTCTTGTTGTGATTTCTCCGCCTTCTATTTTTTTCTTTAAACCGTAAAGTATCGGTGCGGGTATAAAACTAAGTGCAGTTTCAATAACGCCTTCTACTTTTTCCTGCAGCATAAGATAATCTTTATTTTCTCTGTTGCTTTTTTTTAGCCCTTTATATTGTGCTAAGTGGCTGCAGGCAATACCGGCAGAAGTTAAAATTACCATAAATATTGCAGCGTCCTGGCCTTTTAAAAACAGAAAATTTGAAATAACTTGACAAAACTCATGTCTTGCTTCTCTGCCAAGAAAATTTTTGTAAAATTTATGTACGGGTAAAATTAAATTTTCCTGCAATGCTTTACCGGTTTTAGCAAAAAGTGTTACAAGTTCCGTCATAACTTCCTGCTTTCTTCGGTACTGTCGTCATCTGTTATGGCAGCTGCTATTTTTTTAACTTTCTTTTCGGATTTTTGTACAAAATTTATAATTTTTGTCACAAACTTGTTAATTTTTTTCTGTCTTGCAGCTAAGACTGAATTTAAAGACTGTTTCCAATTTTTATTATCTTTAACCATTCCCGAAATAAAATCTTGAAGGTCGCCGGTTAAAGGAACGTCAATATTGGAATTTGTAAATGTCATCATAATAATCATAGCCAGTATTGCACCCAAATTTTTAGAATATTTTTCAAGCATTATTCTGACTTTTTCAGGTTCATTTTTAAGCATTGCTCTGGCTGTAGACGGCAGAAAATAAGTATTAAATTTGTTGCATTGATTAAATCCGATATGAGATAAAGTATATTTTATACATAAAGCACGTATTATAACACCTGTCATACCGCCAACAACCGCTTTTGAAAAAGTTTTTATGGCGGAATCCACTTTTTTATCTTTATCGGCATATTTCAAATCCATTGCAGGATTAATAATAGAAGACGCAGTTGAGAGAATGAGTTTTTGTTCACTCATTCCGATATATTCGCCTGCTATCCTGCTTACAGTTCCGAATACTTCAGGGACTATTATAGGGTTTAAATGCGGGCCTTTAAATGTTTGACAGCTCTTTTCTCTGTCATATTTATTTAGGGATGAACTTATTTTCATATTTTTTGCCGGCTTAATTCGTTAGTGTAAAAAATCAAGAAACAAATTAGTTGACATATTATGAATAAATGTTAAATTTTTTTTACATCTGTTTAATATTAAAGCAAATTTTCTGTTTTTGATTTTTCAATCAAACATCAAGGAGCTTTGAATGAATATCTCTTCAATTGGTAATATAAGCAGAAATACCCCTGTAAAAAGAAAAAAAGATGTTGCATTTAAAGGAGTTTATGTTGACTCTTTGGCGGAACTCGGAGTTGTTAAAAAAGACTCTTTCCCCGCGCGTTTTCAAACTAAAGACGCTCTTTTATTAAATGAAATAGCAAACCAATATCCAAATCAGGACTGTTTTATATGCAGACAAAAATTTTCAAAAAGACCTTATCTTGAGTACAGAGAACGACCTGAAGATGTTCAATGCTTTGACTCCGGAATATTAAGGCAATATAAAACAATTGTTGAAGTTGATGATAAAGATTATCCTTGTGTTCCGCTAATTATCCACGACGAGTCGGACTTGAGCTACATAATCGGCGTTCCTTCTTATATTTCACTGAACCCGTCATTGGCATATACGGTTAAAGCAGGTTATGAAGTCCATAAAAAATTGCTTGAAACAAAATACAAATTCTTAGACGCAACCGGAAAAAACGAAAGTATAGACTTTGGCGGTGAAACTGTCATGGATAAAGCTTATGCGCTTATAAAAGATATTGAAATTGCAG
>CANPXC010000139.1 GCA_947585605.1 Candidatus Gastranaerophilales bacterium
CTTGTATACGGCAGCGATTTAACTGTAAATTCTGCGGTTGATATAGCTCAAAGGCTGCATATTTCAGACAGAATTATAGGTTTAACGATAATATCAATCGGAACGAGCCTTCCCGAACTCATTACATGTATTGTTGCAGCATTAAAGAAACAATGTGATTTGGCTGTCGGAAACATCATAGGTTCAAATATATTTAATATACTTTTTGTTCTGGGGATAGCGGGTGTAATACATCCTATAGCATTCAGCGCCGACTTCTTCTTTGACGGAGCCGTAGCTTTATTCGCAGTAATATTGTTATTTGTTTACACATTTAAATCAAAATGTCTTTTAAGATGGCAGGGACTAACATTTATAGCATTTTATGCTCTTTATTTAATTTATATTATATAGTTTGACAAAACAAACGGTTTAAGATATTCTAAACTGTGTGAAGGGAATAATCTCGAAAATATGTATATAACAAACGTACAAATGATGATGTATATGATGATGCAAATGCAAGGCTTAAAGTCAGGCAGTCATTGTTTTGTGCGAATGTGAAACCTCGTTTAAAATGATTTAAGAGCTGCCTTAAGGGCAGCTTTTTTAGTTTGTATTTAAATGAGGGAATAAAAATGATAACACTTGAAAATAAAAATTATAATAATAAGCAAATTAATAATAAAAAAAATATTTCTTTCCGTGGCAATGTTCAACCGCTTACCGGGCTTGCAAAAGCTGCTGATATTTTTATTAAATCGCAGGAAAATTTGTCATCTACAAGATTTATACAAGATACGGCAACAAATTGGTTTCCGAAAGCTGTATTTGCAAGGAGTAAAGCTGATTTTGCGGAAATGAGTTTTTTAGAGTTTTTGGAATCGGGAATTTTTTACTTTGCTTCTCCGCTTTTAGGTGAAAAACTTTTCAGAAATAAATTATTTAAAAATTTTCATCCCGAAAATATAAAAGAAAAGATTAATGAACAAATTCCCAAAAGTGTTGAAGAAATAACAAACAATGCAGGATTGTCAGAAGAAATCAAAAGGCGTGCGATTGCTACAAAAGCCGGAATAGTTTTAGCCTGCATTGCAGTTCCGGTTGCGGAATACACACTTAGCTTTGCTAAAAATCTTTTTACATTAAAGACTTTCAAAAAGAGTAATTTTAACAATATAGCGAACTTGAATAAATCAAACACCGAGAAAGAAGATAAAGCACAGCAGGACAGAGTTGAAAGAAGTTCAAAAAGGCAATTAAAGAAGGCTGCAGTTATATCTGCGGCAGGTGTTGTACTTGGAACCGGCTTAGCTGTTAACGGTCATAAATCCGACAAACTTCAAAAAATTGCAAAATCAATCTTAGAACCGGGCAAATCTCTTGCGGGTGCTATTAAAAATAAAGGAATAAAATCCGAAAAAATATTAAATACATTGTCAAAATTTAGTCTTGATTTCGCCAATAGCAACGGAAAACTGGCACTGAGCAAAGGACAGCTTGCCCTAACCGCCATTTTAGGATTATTCGGATACTCAAAAGCTGCACAAGACCGCGGAAAACTTGATGTTGCAGAAGTTTGGACAAGAGTTCCGCTTGTTGTATTTTATACCATCGTCGGCAGTGAATTATTTGAAAAAGCATTCGGAAAAATATTAGAAAAAAAGAACGCATTTCCCGATATACTTAAAAAATCACAAGAAGGCGGTTTTACAATTCCTTCAAGAGCCGAACTCCCGCAACTGGCAGATAAAATTGCGAATGCAAAAAATACTTCACCCGCAAAAGAACTTGCAAGATTAACAAAAGAAAAAGCATTTATTTCTGCGGTTCCTTATGCATTCAGTTTATTGTTTATGGGATTTACACTTTCCGCCATAACAAGGGCATTTACACAATATCGGTATAATAAACAAATGAAAGACAAAACCATAAATAATAACGGCATAAATATATATAACCAAAATCAGCCGAATGTATTCAAGGATTTTGAAAATATTATAAATAGTTAAATTTTACTTTACAAAAATTAATAAATAAAAATAAATCATCAATTTGAAAATAAAAAAAAACTTTATTAATGAGTAGCAGGAGAAAAGGAGAGATTTTATGGACTACTCAATTAATGCACTTTCAAATCAATCATTCCAAGGGATTAAAACAAATCCGGATGATTATGCGCAGGAATACGCAAACAAAAACGGTTTATCCTTAGAAGAAGCTAAGGAAGAACTTAAAGCGAAGTGGGGTGATCCGCAAAAACCGGATACTACATCAAGTGATTATAACACTTCAGTTTTTGATAAATATACTGCTGAAGATAACACACTTGTTGGTGCATACGATGAAACAGAGGAAGGAAAAGCAATAAATCCAGATGAATTTGCTCAATTTTATGCAGATGAAAAAGGAATTAGTTTAGATGAAGCGAAAGAAGAGCTAAAAGAATTGTTAGGGGAACCTGATAAACAGAGCGGGATAAATAAACTTATAGAATTCTTTAAACAATATACAGAAGAAAATCATGAATATAAAGAATTGGGAATTTATGATGACCGGGGGTTTATAAGCCTGGACGACGGCCCGCAAAAGCCGGGTGACCCTCAATTCCCGGGTCAACCTACATTAAATAGAAAAGATGGCCCTCAAAAGCCGGGCGACCCTCAATCCCCGATTTTGGGCCCTGAACAATTAAAAGAAATTCCTTTTAATATTGAAGATTATATTTTAGAATAATTAGTACATAATCTGCAGAATACAAATAAAAACTTCCGGTTAATACCGGAAGTTTTTTAGTATAAAGAAATAATTTTTTGAATAGCTTCATTTGCCGTTGTATAAATTTCATCAAGCTGTGATTTTTCAAAAGGAGCGCCTTCAGCAGTAGTTTGGAATTCAATAATTTTTCCGGACTTTGTCATAACCACATTTGAATCAACTTGTGCATGAGAGTCCTCGGAATAATCTAAATCAAGCTTAATTTCACCGTCAATAAGTCCGACAGATACTGCTGCAATCGGTTCAATAATCGGATTTTCAACTAATATTCCTTGTTCAATAAGCTTATTAAAGGCAATATTCATAGCGATAAATCCGCCGCAAATTGAAGCACATCTGGTTCCGCCATCTGCCTGAATAACATCCGCGTCAATAGTCACTGTTTTGTCGCCCAATTTTTCCAAATTTACGCAAGAACGAAGGCTTCTTCCTATACGTCGTTGAATTTCCTGAGTTCTTCCGGATATTTTTGTACGTTCTCTTTGGCAGCGGGTATGAGTTGCCGCAGGTAAAAGTGAATATTCTGCCGTAACCCAGCCTCTTTTATCTTCTTTATCCATCCATTTGGGCTTACCTTCTTCAACGCTGGCGGTTACAATGACTTTAGTATCTCCGAATTCAATTAAAACAGAGCCTAATGCGTGATTTGTGTAATCTTTTGTTATTTTTATATTCCTAAGTTCGTTATTTTTTCTGTTATTTAATCTTTCACTCATTTAAAAAACCCTTTTTTATCAATTACATTTGTGATAAATTTATTTTATCATATTGTTTAAAAGGTGGATATAAATGCAGGAAAAATTTTATCTGACAACGGCTATAGATTACGTAAACGGTGCGCCTCACATCGGACACGCTTATGAAAAAATATTATCGGACGTTATTATTCGTCATAAAAGACAATTAACCGATAAAGCTTTTATGCTCACGGGAACGGATGAACATGGTATAAAAATCCAAAAAACCGCAGCTTCAAAAGGGATTACACCAAAAGAACTGTGTGATGAAAACTTTTCAAAATTTGAACAAGCTTGGAAAGAACTTGAAATAAGCTATGATAAAATCATCAGAACAACTGATGAACAGCATAAAAAGACCGTAAAACAGATTTTTAAAAAGCTTCTTGAAAATGGTGATATATACAAACATTCATATACGGGGCTGTATTGCAGCGGTTGTGAGTCATTTTTAAGCCCGAAA
>CANPXC010000140.1 GCA_947585605.1 Candidatus Gastranaerophilales bacterium
CCCGAAAATGCTGCTATAACAAGATTAAGGTTAGGTAATAATTTGCAGTATGAGGGAGAAATTTCGGCAAAAGGAGCGGCAAGAAAGACTTATGAAGCTCAAATAGCAGTAAATTCCGACCCGGCGTTAATTGAGAAAAACGGTATAAGACAGTATACATTAAGAGTTTACCCCGTTAACATATACCACTCAAAGGACGATATACAAAAAATGAGCTTTGAATATTATACCGAGCTTGAAAACGGCAAAATTCCGCTTCCCGTTATTTACCAATCAAGAAATGCTTATTACGGCTTAGGTTCACAATATAATACGTATTTAAACGGCAAAAAAATTAAATCCGACAAAAAAGATATATATGTAAAAGTAAAAGACGAAAATCCTTACTCAGCGCCTGATTTTGCTAATTCAGATAAAAAAATTGCGCTGCTTTTGGATACTTCGTATTCAAATAAAATAAATTGGAAAAAGTATATAAATAAAGAACTTCCCGAAATAAAAAATAATAAAAATATTGATTATTATTTCTTTAACAAGTTTTTAAGCGAAAAATTATCATCTCTTGATAAAGCAAAACAGCTTAACTTCGCGCAGACCGCCAAAATAGACGCTTATTGTTCCGTTAAAGAAAAATATGACGGAATAATTATGCTCACGGATACAAGCGTTTACGATTATTCGCTTAATTCAACGTGCGAAAACAATGCTCCTTTATATATTGTTCACGTTGATAAAGAGCATCCGGGGATAATTCCTCCATACAGCATTGCTTTAACTAATTTAATTTATAAAACAAAAGGCGGCGTGTTTACAGATATAAAGAGTGCTTATGAAGCGGTTATTTCTCCTGCTTCTGAAAAGGAAGGGAATATTCAGCCTCAAATAAAAGCAATGGAAGAAGTAAATGAAATACTAAGAACAAATAATCCAGATGATATTAATACAAAAGAACAAATACACAAAATAGCAAAAGAGGCTAATATTGTTACAAATTATTCTTCTTTAATCGCGCTTGTAAACGACAGGCAGAAACAAGCTCTTAAAGAAAACGAAAAATCCGACGATAAATATGATGCCGATATTCAAACGGGCGAGGATAGAAATCTGAAAGAAGAAAATATATCAACGGTTCAGGAGCCTCAGGATTGGATTTACGTATTCTTAATTTTAATAATGATATCAATATTTGCGCTGAAGAATAAATGGATATATTTAAAACACTAATAAAAGACGAAAAAACGTATATAAGATTATTTTGGCTGTCAATGTTAATTCTGCTGCGCCAAAGCGTAAAAGATTACTTCCAAATATTTTTGGGAGTACCTTTTCGCTTAATCAGCGCAAAAGTTATAGAAAACATTTTCAATCTTTTTAATATAAAATCGGTAAGCGAAAATTCGGTATTAATATTTGAAAATAACATAACAAATATTGATTACCCCTGCAGCGGAAGTGCTTTATTATATTACGTTTTGATTTTAGCCGTAATAATTTGTTTAATAAAAGGGAAAAAGCCCGATTTTAAATTAATTATAAATTTGTTTATATGTTTCGGCATTGCTGTCTTTTTAAATATTCTGAGGATTTTTATATTGATTTTATTATCATTTAATAATGATTTAAGTAATTTTGCGCATATTATACATGTTCCTTTAGGAATTATTAATTTTCTTTTAATCGCGATATTATTCTTTTTTCTTTTAAACAGAGAAAAAGCCGAAGAACAAACAAATAAATCATGGAAATATTGTGCAATAATAACATATATTTTATGCGCAATTTTTTACGGTTATTGTAAATTAGTGCCTGAAGAAAAAACGGAATACAAAATAATTCTTCATCCCGTATATAAAAATTTAACCTTAAATGACAGTGAAAAAAGTCTATATAAAAAATACGGAGCGGAGGTTCAAAAATATAATGACGGAAAAAATATAATAATAAAGATTAAATCAAAATCATGGCAGGCAATACATAATCCCGATTTATGCTTAAGAAATCAAGGTTTTAAAATAATAAATTCCCAAACAAGATTTAATGATAATAAACAAATGAGAATGCTCAAAACCGATAAAGGAAATATATATTACTATTATACAAACGGAAAAATAACAACCGATGACTATTATTTAAGAGTTTTTAAAAGCATATTTTCAAAAGATAAATTGTGGGAGCTTGTAATAATATATTGTATAACGCCATAAGAACTGCTATTATAAACAAAAAGGGGAAATTATGGAAAATATAAATTTTAAAGTTGATGAAACAAAATGTATTCATTGCGGATTATGTGAAAAAGATTGCATTTGCTCTGTTATAAAACTTGATGAAAATAAGACGCCTAAAGCAGTAAAACCGCAAAATTGTATAGGCTGTCAGCACTGTTTCACTATATGTCCCGTTGGTGCAATATCAATATTCGGCAAAAATCCCGACGAGAGCGAACAAATATATTCACAAAATCCTGATATGATATTAAATTTAATCAAATCGCGCAGAAGCGACCGTAACTTTAAAAATGAAAATATAGACAGAGATAAACTGCAAAAATTAAAGGATATGTTAAAATATGTGCCGACGGGGTGCAATTGTCATGCGCTTCAATTCTCGTTTATAGATGATGTTGAAGTAATGAACGAATTTCGCAATCACGTTAATCAAAAATTAATAGCGGGATTAACTAAAAAACCGATAAAAGCTGTCGTTGATAAATTTTCTTCGATTGCAAACGCTTTAAGCAGTGGCGAAGATGTTATATTTAGAAATGCACCTCACATGCTCGTCGTTTCCAATTCGCAAAAAGCGTCTTGCGCTAAAGAAGATGCCGATATCGCGTTAAGTTATTTTGAATTATACGCTCAAAGCCTTGGAATAGGCACATGCTGGTGCGGCTATATGCAGACTTGCATGATGTTATTCCCCGAACTTAGTGAATATTTAAGCATACCGGACGGATATAAATCGGAATATGTAATATTATTCGGGAATAAAAGCGTAAATTACCAAAGAACTGTTCAGCCCGATGAAGTAAAAATTATCTCGGCTCAAAAGCAAGGTTTTGATAAACTTACGGCAGGGAAGGCGGCAAAAAGATATTTTTGGAATTTTATCAGATAATTTTGGGCGGGTTATATGAGAGAAGAATTATTATCAATAATAGAGAAAAACAGCAGAATTGGGCTTAGTGAATTGGCTGTTCTGCTTGGCAAAAGCGAAGAAGCCGTATTAAAAGAACTTGAAAGTCTGGAAAAAGAAGGCATTATATGCGGTTATAATACTTTAATTGATTGGGAAAAGACATCAATAGAAAAGGTAACGGCATTGATTGAAGTCAGAGTTACACCTCAGCGCGGTCAAGGTTTCGATAAAATCGCCGAGCGGATTTATAATTATCCCGAAGTAAGAAGCGTATATTTAATTTCGGGTGGGTTCGATTTGCTTGTTATACTGGAAGAAAAGTCTTTAAGAGAGATAGCCAACTTTGTATCGGATAAACTCGCAACATTAGACAGCGTATTAAGCACGGGGACTCATTTTATCTTAAAAAAATACAAAGATTACGGAACAGTGCTTGCAAAGAAAAGCGAAGATGAAAGAGAGATAATATCGCCGTGACAAAAGAATTGTCAAAAAAAGTAGAGAGAATAAAACCATCGGGGATAAGAAAATTTTTCGATTTGGTAAATGAGATGAAAGATGTAATCTCATTAGGTGTAGGAGAACCTGATTTTGACACCCCGTGGCATGTTCGTGACGAAGGTATATTTGCACTTGAAAAGGGCAGGACTTTTTATACTTCAAATTCGGGCTTAAAAGATTTAAAAGTTGAAATCTCAAATTATATAAAAAAAACGCAAAATATTTTATATAATC
>CANPXC010000141.1 GCA_947585605.1 Candidatus Gastranaerophilales bacterium
TGATATCAAACGGGCTTGAAAATTTATGCATTTGCCAAATATACATTGTTGTCATCCATAAACGGATTATTGTTTTCCACATTGTCAGCTTGTTGGTTTTCTTGTTGTTGATGGTAAATTTCTCGTTCTGTTTTTCCTGAAATAGGTTTAATAATTTTGCCTACTGCCCATGAACCGAGTATACCTCCGGCTAAGCCGCAAACTGCACCGATAACAGTACCTACGCCGGGGAATAATGCGCTTCCTATCGCACTTCCTATTGCCATACCTGCTTGTTCACCTGCTATATATCCTGCTGTATCACCAATTACTTTCACTGATGATTTTGCCAGCTGTTTCATACCTTTTTTAAATCCAAGTTCTTTAAATGTAGGATAAACTTCACTGATAAATTCACTTATGCCGCTAAATGCAAGCATTATTCCGGCACCTGATGATTTTAAACAATTTTTTAATGTGCCGAATTTGCCGGCTGCTTTTGTTCCTTCTTGTAATAATTTTAAGTTGTTTAATTTTTTAGTGATTTTAGCTTGTTGTAATTTAAGAATTTTTGATGACGGATTTGACGCCAGTTTTTTGGTTATATCATCTAATTTACTTTGCGCAAGTTTTATTGCGCTTTCTTTTGGGTTCACAAATGTATCTGCTTTTTGAAATGCGTCTTTAATTAAATTATTTGCTTCTTCGGCGCCGTATTTACTGCCGGGTTGTAATGCTTTTCCTGCTTTTCTTACAGCTTTTACAGCGTCTTTTAAATTATTAAAATCTTCTTTTGATTGGTTAACTGTTTTAATATATCTGCCTATTCTCTTTGTGAACGGAATACTTTTATCCGTAAATATTTGTTTAAATGCATTAAGTGTATTTTTATCAATTGCTTTAAAAGCGTCTTTTTTTATTATTTTTTTACCTGTTGAGGTTACGATTTCATTTATTTTTTTGTTATTTTTCATAAAAAATAAATGAGGTATTCCTGCAAATAAAACACCTGTTTGTCCTGCACTTTTAGCCGTGCTTGTAAAGCTGTCGGGAATTTGTTCCGCTGCTTGAACTCCAACATTTTTTGCAGCTTGCTTTATATTGTTGTATTGCGAAGGATTATAGTTTATATTTTGTATATCGCTGTTAATTGAGCTGACCATATAATATTCCCAAAGTCTTTTACTACACATGTATATAAAGTTTTTTCAGCTCAAAAAATTTACTTTTTTGCTAATTTTTGTAAACAATTTTATAATTATTTTTATAAATGTTTGTTTTTACTCCAAATAAAGGGTGTTTAAGTCAAAATTTTAATGTAAATTAAAATTAAAATGTTTAATAAATTATATATCGTGGAATTAAGAAAGATTGTTAGGTCTTTAAGAGATAAAGCGAGGTATTATGAAAAAAATTTGTTATTTATTAGTATTTTTAAGTATTATAACAGCGCTGCCGTCTTGTGCAATGAAGATTATATCCCATGATCAAAATGACAGAATTGTATATTCGCGTTCATCAAGACCGGATGAAACTTATTCGTATGATGTAAATGAATATAATGCAGTGCAGGAAGAAAATACGCTGCAGGAAGAAGCTCCACCCGCAGAAGATATATCGGGCGGAAATTATATTACAAAAGCAAGTTATGAAGCAGGAAAAAGCCAATCTCCTGAGTATTACAATTATCAGCGTATGCTGTTAAGTACTGATTTCAGAAGAGAATTAGCAGGAACGAACTGGGCATATACCAATTATTATACATCTGAGGAAGTTAATAATCCTAATGAACAGGCAAATGTTCAGAATAATCGACCTGCTCAGGCAAACGAACCAGCTCAAGTAAATGAGCCTGCACCGGCTGTGGATTATCAAAAAATTGTAAGTAATTTAAGTGATAAATATGAAAAAAGAGCTTCCAGAGAAGCTGCGGATTATTACTACGTGGATGATGTAAAAGCTCCTACGGTAATTTTAGAATCCGGTTTTGAAATATAGATTATCGAAATCATAAATTTTAATATGGCGAAATGGCTTAAATCTAAGCTGTTTCGCCAATTTATTATTTTGTAAATTTTTTATTCGGAAGATTTTTTTATGATAGAATAATTTTTGAATGGGGATATTATGAAACTGAGTTTGAGCGAAATAATTGAGGCGGCAAATGCTGAAGTAATAAAGTTTGATAATGAACAAAGCCTTAAATCTTGTTTGTACGGTTTTTCAACAGATACTAGAACCATACAAAAATCCGATGTATATATCCCTTTAAAGGGAGAAAATTTTGACGGCGAGGATTTTATTCAAAATGCCCTTAATTCGGGTGCTGCAGGATATCTTACAACCGATAAGGCGAAAATATTTAATAACGCTTCCTTTATTTTTTATGTCCCTGATACAAAAGAAGCATATTTAAAACTTGCTAATTATTATAAAAACAAGATAAAACCTTTTACAATCGCCGTGACGGGAAGCAGCGGAAAAACTACCGTAAAGGAAATGATGTATTCCGTTTTTAAAAATGCGGGAAATACCGTTAAGTCGGTGCTAAATCATAATAATGAAATCGGTTTATGCCAGACTATATCTTCTTTAAGTGAAGATACAAAATATTTGATTGCGGAAATGGGAATGCGCGGTTTTGGTGAAATAGAACTGCTTTCAAAATATGCTCAGCCTGATGTTGCCGTTATTGTTAACTCAGGCAGCGCTCACATCGGAAGATTGGGTTCATTATTGAATATTGCAAAAGCAAAATTTGAAATTACGAAATATTTAAATTCGGACGGAATTTTAATTGCACATGATAATCCTTTAATAAAGGAAGTTAATGATAACAAGCATAAAACAATTTATTTTTCTTTAAATTCTCCGGATTTAAAAATAAATAAAATGACAGCTGATTATTCCGAATTTACTTATAAAGGAATGGATTTTGAATTAAATGCCGCAGGTGAACATAATATTCAAAACGCTTTAAGCGTCATAGAAACGGCGTTGTATGCCGGTTTAAATTATTCGGTTATTGCAAAAGGCTTAAAGGAATTTTCTCCGATTGAAAAAAGGTGGGATGTTCAAAATATTCAAGGATTTAATTTAATTAATGACAGTTACAATTCAAATCCCGAGTCCGTAAAAGCTGCAATAAAAACTTTTCTTTCGTTTACGCCTTCCCCAAAAGTACTTGTTCTTGGTGATATGGGAGAGTTAGGCTTAAACGAAAAGGATTATCATGCGCAAATCGGAAGCTTTATTGATAACTTTGATTGTGATTATTTGATTACATTAGGTGAATTAGCGAAGTATATAAATCCCGCAAAAGTTAAAACGGTTCATCTTGACGGTAAAGAAGAAGCTGCGGAGTTTATAAAAAATAATTTACCTTTAGGTTCAAATATACTTTTAAAAGCTTCAAGATTTATGAAATTTGAAGAAATTATTGAGGAATTAAAAAATCATGGGGTTTAATATATTAATATTAGTATCATTATTGGTATCATTTGTTCTGACACTCTTATTCGGCGTAGTTTATATCGATTTTCTTAAGAAAAAAATGTATACGCAGTATATTTTGGAGGATGTACCGGAAAACCACGCGAAAAAAGCGGGTACACCTACAACTGGCGGAGTTTTTATTGTTGTTCCGATAATAATGGCTTCAATTGCTTTGTTAACAATGAACCAAAGCCTTACAACTTCAGCATTAATTGTACTGATGACATTTTTATTCTTTATGCTTGCAGGCTTAAAGGATGATTTGGGAAAGATAAAACATAAAGAAAATAAAGCGGGGTTGACGCCCAGAAATAAGTTATTTTTTCAAATTGCAA
Organism: Candidatus Gastranaerophilales bacterium; assembly: GCA_947585605.1. Lineage (GTDB taxonomy): Bacteria > Cyanobacteriota > Vampirovibrionia > Gastranaerophilales > Gastranaerophilaceae > Avigastranaerophilus. The sequence goes on from CANPXC010000141.1 coordinate 3,810, forward strand.
TTGCCTTGCTTCCGTCAATTTATATGACGCTTTCGGG
>CANPXC010000142.1 GCA_947585605.1 Candidatus Gastranaerophilales bacterium
GCTCAAACGGCGTAAAATTGTATGATATGGTAATTGTATACGGTAATTTTGCTAACGGCGGATACAGAGTTCAACCTTATTCAATTGAAAAGATTGAAACGGAAAGGGGAAAAATCATATATCAAGCCGGAAGAACCAAAATAACAAAAGTATTGGATAGAGATGTTGCGGGAACAATGACTGCAATGCTGGAAAAAGTTATTACCTCGGGAACTGGCAGAGGAGCATACATAAATAAACCGATGGGCGGTAAAACCGGAACCACTAATGATAACAAAGACGCTTGGTTTATAGGATTTACTCCGGATATTGTTACGGGTGTATTTATGGGAAATGATGACAACACTTCTATCGGGCTTACGGGGGGAAGCGCTCCGGCCAGAATTTGGAAAGAAATGATGAGTATTACGGCGCAAAAATACGGAAACTCAGATTTTGACTATGAACCTGTTGACTTTACGGTAAACTTTGAAGAAACTCCCGCTGTTTCCGAAAATACTGCGGAGGAAGACACTGAGGCGGAAGGAACTACAAAGCAGGAAGACAACAAAGTCATTCCCATGCCGGTTAAAGAGAAATCAACGGAAAATTCATTTAATACCATTCCCGTTCAATTAAATGACAACATATCAAAGAGCCGTAAAGCAAACGAAGCAAAACAGGTCATACCAATTCAGCCAAACTTAGAAGCTAATGTGCAGTAGTATTAAAATCCGTTTAATTTAGGAATTTTCATTCTAAATACGGTTTCAAGCTCAATTCCGTTTAATATTTCATTAATAAGAGTATTGGTTTGAACGCATTTTCCTCTGAAATTGCGGATTAATCCCAAGACTTTAACGTCACTGTACTGTTCTATAACGGCAGGGAATGATTTTATTTCCGGACTTTCCGAGTATACGGGATATTTGTTAATAATAACACCTATAACATCAAGCCCCATGGTTTTTGCGGTGTTAATTTCGTTTAAATAATGATTAACAGAGTTATTTGAAGGTGTAACAATCAAAACAACGGGGATATTAAGAGTTTTAGGTATATGATAAGAATACAAATCTTTATTTAATGGCGTCATCAATCCGCCGGGTGCCTCAACCAGCAATATATCAGTTTTTTTTGAGAGTAAATTATAATCCGATTTTATTTCTTGGATATCAATTTCGGTTTTATTCAACTCGCAAATCATAGCGGGGATAATTTTTTCGCTGTACATATAGGTTGAATGTGTTTTAATATAAGAATCAACAAGTTTAACAAAAGTCAAATCAGGCGAAACCAGATATTTTCCCTTATCAATTGCTCCCGTTTGAACAGGTTTATATACTCCGGTTTTATAGCCAAAAGATTGCATAACAGCAGTAATACCCGCAGATATTACTGTTTTACCGCCGCCATTATCTATACTTGTTATGAATATATTATTCATACTTAAATTATATCAAAATTGATTTTTTAAACTTCATTCATAAGATGTATGTATAACAGATTAATATCCGATAATGAAATATTTGTTTTTTTATGTGATTAATATTAAACTATATTTATGATTAAAACAGCAAAATATATTTTTACATTAATAATAATATTTATAACTATGGCGCCTGTTTTAAGTATTGAAAGTTCAGACTCTGATGAACACAGCGCCGCAATCATAAAGGGAACTTTTTTAAAAGTTATCAATCTTGATGAAATTTCCACACTCACCCTTGATATTGAGGATGAAGTTATGTTTATGAACTCACAAGATATGTATGTTTATGAAACAAATATTTTTCCTGAAAATTCCAAAATAATAGGGGAAGTAGAAGATGTTTTAGAGCCTGTGGAAGGCAGGGACGGTGCTATAAAAATAAATATAAAAAAAATAATAACACCCGATAAAAAAGTATATAAAGTCAAAGGTCATATATACAGCGAAAATGACAACTACCTCGGCGGGGGAGAAACTCAGCCCGTATATTACAGAAAAGTTCCGGTATATAATCAAAGAATAAGACCTGTATTAAAAGTTGCGCCGTTAAATGTATATGAAAAAGGTAAACACACTATAATAAAGCCGGGGAGCGAACTTTTCTTAATTTTAGAAGAAGATGTTTCCGCCAAATAATTTCAGGAGCTGATATGAAAAAATCAATAATTTATATATTGTTAACATTAATTTTTATAAATACCAATGCGATTGCAGCGGTTAATTATTCAATACAATCGACCCAAATAAATAATCAATTATCGCAGAAATTAAAGAAAGCCGAACTTCAAAACAGCGAAAATTCATATATTACACAATGTTACGACGGAATAAAAATGAATGCGGAGCAGAAAGAACCTTCTGTAATTGTACCTGCCAATGTCGAATTTGAAGCTGCTGCGCTGGAAACTTTAAATACAAAATATTCAAAATTAGGCGACAGAGCGGTATTTTATTTAAATTCTGATTTTAATTACAAAACAAAATTAATTGCACCTTCAGGCAGTAAAATAATGGGCATGATTTTAATATCAAAATCGGGCGGAAGTAAAGAAAAAAGTCCGCAATTACAAGTAAAATTCAATAAAATAATTACTCCTAACGGGCATATAATACCGATATTAGCTCAATTTAAGACTGAAGATTTAACCGGAATAATAAGCACAAACAATATAAAAAATAACGAAAATATAATAAAAAAGGGAAACATTGAAATTAAAAGAAATACACAAATAAACTTAATACTAAACCAGCCTGTAACAGATTGTTCAAATACTCCATATTAGCTAGTAAACAGGCTATTTGTTTTAATGTGTTTTTTTTGATAGAATAACTATCAAATGGGAAATTAGGGAATGTCAGTAATAAAAAATGATTATAATATAAAATCTGATAAAAAAGCAAAAAAGAATTCATATTATGAAATTCCCGCCGTTATCAGAGAAGAAAAGAACGAAATCACGCTGGAAAAGGCTATAATAATAGCATTAATTTTACATCCTGCAATAATAGCAATACTTTTGTTATCATCATTCATACTAAAACTATTGGGAATAGACTTAGATTTATTTAAAAAGCCCGAATTAAAGCCGAAAGATATAGAATTTGTGCTGGTAGAAAAAGAGGCTCCGCCTATAAATAAGAATACCAAATACAGAGCGGATAAAAATTCACAAGCAGGCGGTAAACACGATCCTAAACGTCCGGTATCACTTCCGAAAGCGGAAGCACCAAAGGCAGCTGCGAAGAAGCCATCAGCTCCGCCTGCCGCACCTCAGAAAAAAGAAGCACCTAAAAAGGAAATCAAACCGCAGGTTCAGCCGAAACCTCAAACTCAACCACAGCCGCAAAAGCCTGCAGTTACAAAGTCTGAACCGCCGAAGCCTCAAACTCCAGCGCCAAAAATGCCTGCACCAAAACCTGTTCCGACACCTGCAGCACCAAAACCGGCTTTAAATCCTCAATCAAAATTTAATATACCGATACCGCCGAAATCAAACTTACCTCAAATATCACAGCCTACAGCGCCCGTAACATCGGCGCCGAAATCAACGGGTCAAAATACCGGCATGCCCGGTTCATCAGGGCCTTCGCCTAAATTTTCACCCGTCACATCACCAGCTACATCAGGCAGACCGGGAACGGGCGGTACACCCGGAAGATTTAGCAATACATCCGGTAATACCCGGGGAAATGTAGGAAATCCGGGGCCGGGTAATCCAAAGGGCGCACCGGGTATTGACGCAATAAAAGAACCTGATTTCGGCCCTTATATGAAAGAATTACAAAGACGTATAAAAATGAATTGGGATCCGCCAAAGGGTAATGAAAGTAAAAGGGTTATACTTTTATTTTCAATCGCAAGGGACG
>CANPXC010000143.1 GCA_947585605.1 Candidatus Gastranaerophilales bacterium
AGGTACACAAGTTAAAGCAGGTGAGAGTATTTCAGATACATTAGGTATTCTAATCACAACATCAAACAGATTTTCAAGATTTGTATCTTTTGAAGATGTTAATGCAATTAACTTCGCATTTCTTGCCTTTGCTTCTTCGCTGTTAGAAAGAACTTTTTCATAAGTTATACCGCCCGGAATTAATATGGACAGTACGGGCATGGTTTCGTCAAGCATTGCAATAGGCCCATGTTTAAGTTCTCCCGCAGGATAGCCCGTTGCATTAATATAACTTATTTCTTTTAATTTCAATGCACCTTCATAAGCCGAAGCAAGATTTACACCGCGTGCTATATATATAAAGTTCTTATATGATGAAAATTTTCTTGCACAATTTTGAATTACGGAAGTGTCAGAGAGTATTTCTTCTATTTTAGAAGGCAATTGGATAAGTTCGTGTTTAATATTCTTGATAAATCCGGGGTCAAGCGACGATTTAATTTCTGCCAAGTGAATTGCCAATAAATAAAATGAAATCAATTGTGCTGTATACGATTTTGTAGCAGCTACACTAACTTCTATTCCTGCATTTACGGGGATTAAGCTATCAGCAAGCCTTGCCATATTTGAATCGGGTCTGTTTGTAATAATTAAAATATGCGATTTTTTTTCTTTTGCTTGTTTTATTGCTGTAATTGTATCCGCTGTTTCACCTGATTGAGAAACACCTATTACCAGTGTTGAAGCGTCAGTAGTCGTTTTCCTGTATATATATTCGCTGGAAGCTTCAACATCAACCGAAATTCCCGCAAAATCTTCAATTAAATATTTACCTACTATTGCTGCGTGTAGGGATGTTCCGCAAGCTATTATTTGAATTTTATTTAAATTTTTAAGAATTTCTTTATCAATTTTAACTTCACTTAAATTAACCGGAGAATCAATATCATAAAGCTTTCCGTTTAGAACATTGCGTATAACATCGGGCTGTTCATGAATTTCCTTCAACATAAAATGCTTGTAGCCCAATTTACTTAATGCAACAGGTTCCCAAGGCAGTGTTTCCACTTTTTTATTAACAATATTGCCGTCTATATCGGTTACTTTAACATAATCCTTTGTTACAACAGCGATTTCATTATCGTCAAGATAGATTGTTCTTTTGGTATATTCAATAATTGCAGGAGTATCACTGGCTATAAAGTTTTCACCATTACCGATACCGACAAGCATTGGAGCATGTTTTCTTGCACCCACTATAACATCAGGAACATCTTTATGCATTACGCATATTGCATAAGCCCCCTGCAGCATTTTTACCGAGTTTCTTACTGCAATTTCCAAATCTTTTGCCTTTGCATACTCATCCGCCACCAGGTGAGCAATGGTTTCAGTATCCGTTTGCGACCTAAAATTACAGCCTTTTTTGATGAGTTCTTCTCTTAATTCTTTATAATTTTCAATAATACCGTTATGAACAACAACAAGTTTTCCGCAGTTGCAAGTGTGAGGGTGTGCGTTAACCAGTGACGGGCTGCCGTGTGTTGCCCATCTTATATGACCGATACCGCTTGTAGGGTGTTTTATTTCCGATTTCTTATTCTCAAGTTCATTTTTAAGATTTATAAGTTTTCCCAATGTTTTATATATCTTGATATCACCGCAATCCTGCAGCGCCATGCCCGCTGAGTCATAGCCCCTATATTCAAGGTTAGTTAAACCTTTAAATATAACATCAACAACATCTCTATATCCCGCGTAGCCGATAATTCCGCACATAACTTATACCTTATATAACTTTTATCTTTCTTATATAATACATTATAAATTCATAAAAGATATTAAATTATTGTAAAGTTTTTATTTTAGAAATTATAGTAAATTAAAATTTGTTATGTTTAGACAAATAAAATAAATACCCCAAAGCGCTCATAGTTGTTACTATAGAAGCGCATGGAGGCGCAATTCCCAAATGGAATAATGTCGCAGAAGAAATTGTAGTACATAAAATAAACGCCAAAGGTATTCTGACAGCAAATGCGGAAAAAATACTGTTTGCGGCAGCAAATGCCGTTTTTCCGCACCCGAATAAAAATCCGTTCATACAGAAAACAAAAGGAACAATCAAATAATCAAAACTGAAGGATTTTAAATAGTGTTCTCCTTCAATCAAAACATTTTTATCTGTTGTAAAAATTGCGATAGCACTATCAGGCGCCGTTTGCTGCCATATAAAGAATATTAAACCGAAAGTAAATGCAAACATAATTGAAAGTTTCAAAGCCTTTACAGCTCTTGCAGTATTACCGGCTCCCAGATTTTGTGCAGTTAAAGCGGTCAACGCCATTGAAAATGAGCCTGCAGGCAGCATCATAAAAGCATTTAATCTTACAACGGAACCATAAGCCGCAGAGGCATACAGTCCCATAGAATTTGCCAGTGAGAACAAGAATAAAAAAGAAAGCGGGATTAAAGTATCTTGAAGCGAAAGAGGCAAACCGATTTTAAATAAATCCTTAGCCGTTTGCAGGTCAAATTTTATTGCGGATAACTTGAATTTAAATACAAAATTTCCTTTTCTTAAATATACAATACCTGCAATAACACTTGCCGCTTGAGAAATTACGGTAGCGACAGCTGCACCTTGCGCTCCCATTCCTAATTTGCCCACCAGGTAAATATCAAGAATGATATTCATTAAACACGAAACAGCAACAAAATACATTGGCATAATTGAGTTTCCCAGTCCGCGAAGGACTGCGCTTATTGCGTTATAAGCGAATATAAAAACCAATCCCAGTGCGCATACAAAAACATATTCTTGTGCTGATTTAAATGCCTCTTGAGGTGTTTGCAATAATGAAAGAAGTTCATTATCAAAAAGAATTATTATTGAACTCAGAACAAATGCTGCAAGGATAAAGCATATTGTCATAGTATTAATGATTTTAATGATATCCGCATATTGTTTAGCCCCGAAGGCTTTACCAATCAATACTGTTGCACTGACCGTAAGCCCAGTTATAAAAAATATTAATGTTTGAAGCAATTGAGAGCCGGTAGCGACAGCAGAAACAACACTGCTATCACAATATTTTCCGACAATTATTAAATCTGCCGCGCCGTATAATGCCTGCAAAAAATTTGCCCCTATGTAGGGGAGAGCAAACATTAGCAGCGTTGTTACCAAGTTTCCTTGTGTTAAATCTTTTTCTGTTGCCATAATTGCATATTAATACACAAAATTATTTTTTGCAATTAAACCACATAAAGTAAAAAGCTCGATTATAAATCTGTTTTGTAATAATAAAATTTTTTGTAGTATAATAAAAATATGCCTCTGTAGCTCAGCTGGATAGAGCGCTTCCGTCCTAAGGAAGGCGTCGCACGTTCGAATCGTGTCAGGGGTATTTTTTGTGTTTGTTTGTTTAATTAAAAAATAATATAAAAATAAATAAAAAAAATGAAATTCGAGAGCCTGTATTTGTTTCGTTTTTATTGCTTAACGAAGCAGCAACAGGGCGCAGCGCCATATAGCGGAGCCTTGGGCTGAGTTTAGCAATACAGAAACAAATTCCGAGCCGAGAATTTTATTTTTTTTATTTAATTAAAAACTCATTTAAAAATAAATAAAAAAAATGAAATTCGAGAGCCTGTATTTGTTTCGTTTCTATTGCTTAACGAAGCAGCAG
>CANPXC010000144.1 GCA_947585605.1 Candidatus Gastranaerophilales bacterium
TAAAGATTTAGTTGAACCCGATAAAATTAATTTAGGAGTGTTTAAAAAATTAGGAAAGAATTCTAAAAAACAGTTTGAAGAAAAAATATCAGAAATCGCTCCTGAAATTTTAGAAAAAGTTAAAGCGGCTATAAAAGCTCAAAAAAATCTGGATAATTATGAACACACAGCAAAGAATGTTATAGATAAATTATTCCAGCCTATATTTATGATTATAAGAGCTAACGTAACAATTGCTCTTGTTCCGGTAATATTGGGCGTTTTAGGTTTGAGTAAAAGTAAAAAAGCCAAAAATGCTAAAAAAGATGATCCTTATGAAAATTTAATCAGAAATACTTTTCAGTCAAACAAAGAAAAAGAATTATTTAAGTCTTTTACGGGGGTAAATGAAAATGCAAGTAAATAAAATAAATCCGCAATATTCATATAATAAATTACCAATAAAAAGGGAAAATAATTCACCGGCATTCAAAGCTAATTTTACGGAGCCTTTGGTTAACGGTTTGTCAAAATTTTATGATAAAGTGGCTGATTCTAATGTATTTAAAAACGGAATTAAAAAATTCAGCAATACTGATAAATCATTTTTAATTTTAATGGTTATGGAAAGCTGTTTCCTATCCGGTTTTTATATGATAAATACAATAAGAAACAAAAAAATTAAAAAAGAACAAAAACCGCAAATGTTAATCAATGACGCGATGACGTTAGGTGTATCTTCCGTCGGTGCTTGCTTGGTCGACAATAAAGTTACAAATTTAGTTAATAAAGGGGCAGAAAAGTTTTTTGCTAAAAATAAAGATTTCTATATTCAATTAGGTCAAAAAGCTGAAAATTTACCTAAACAAGAGTTAATGGCAAAAATGGCGGAAGCGGCTGACTCAAGTTCCGAAGCTTTAAAACAAGGCGTTGACGATGTAACGGAAATGATTGGCTCCCATTTAAAAGGAATTGTTGGTGAAGAAGGTCAATTAAAAGCTTTCCAAATTTCAAAAGACCATTTAGCTAATATTCAAAATAAAGTTAAAGATTGTTTCATCGGTTCTTATAATCCGGAAAAAGCTAAGCAAGCTTCTAAATTGATTGATGACGCTTATGATAATTTAGCTGCAAAAAACATAACAAATGATATTCGTTCCGGAATTAATAAGTTAAAAGTTTTAGTAGTCCTCGGTTTAATATACAGATATTTAAGTCCGGTTGTAATAACACCGATTGCAAACAAATTAAGTTCTAAATTTTTCGACAAGAAAAATGAAAACAAAAAAATGTCTGAAAAAACCTTGAAATAATTAAAAAGCTAAGTACATTTTAAATAAATTATATTATTTGACTTTAAAAAAATAGTCATTAAATATTTAACGGGTAAGAAGTAAAAATTCTATATAAATACTTTTTCCATTATCGTCATATTAATCTTAATATTTTGTTACAAATTTATTAATAAATTAAAGTATTAAGTAAAATTTGCCGATAAAGTATTCAGAGTAACAATACAATGGAGAAAGAAAATGGGCTTAGCAGCATCACAGGCAAGATTTTTAGGTATAACGGCAAGAAAATCCAACATAGAATATGAAGGTCAGCAGGTAAACCAACAAAGAACGGCGCTGGCTGAAGAAGTCAATTCATTGTACAGTAAGCTATTGGCATTAGAAGTACCGGTAGCGCCGGAAACTACTGCTTTTTATGAAACTGATTATTCATTTAATTTAACAAATACCGATGGTTATGACGGTGATTATTTAATTAAGAATTATTATAAAAATGATGACGGTACATATTATGTTAATGCTGAACGTTCTTATAATAAAAATGTTGCAGTAGGTACTGTTATGGCAAATTCAACTATTGAAAAGAAATCCGAAGGAGGCGATGTTTATTATTTAAATACGCCTGACGGTTCATATAAATTAAATGCAAATGCTCAGAACAGCAAAAATATGATAGATTTAATCAATAATACATACGGCGCAGGAACAATCACAGATGAAGAAATGTATTATTATCAAGATAATAAAGGTGTAACTCATTACATAAGCAAATCTGCAGTTGAATCGCCGTCTGAAAAAGGAATTACATCATATATCAGTGATAATAAACAAGTGACTGAAAATGTTGTATTCCAACAAGCGACTATAACATTTGACCAAAATAACAGATTTGCTTCCATATCTGCTTATGATCCTAATAAGGGTGAAACAATATTTAATTCAACGGAAGTAAATACAACAAGAGTATATAATACTGAAGAATATGACGCTGCTTTAAGAGATTACACAATGAGCAAAGAAGAATACGATAAAGCTGTTGCCGATTTAAATGCTCAAACCGAATCATTGCAGCAAGAAGATAAAGTTCTTGAATTAAGACTTAATCAAATAGATACTGAACAAAACGAACTTAAAACAGAATTAGAGGCTGTAAAGAAAATATTGGATGACAATATCGACGCAACCTTTAAAACATTCTCATAATAAAGAATTTTGATGATTTTTTATCGGAGAAAAATTAAGTTTGTAAAACAGGTTAGCAGACACAAATAAACACGGTAAGGAAAGTAAAAGATGAGCTATAAAAATGACAGTTATTTGGTTATATCAAACAAATACGGCAGTTTAAGCAGTGATGCGAAGGCAATGTTATTTGAAACTTATGACCTTTTAAGAGATATAACCGTAAGCGGGTCAGCTTCTGACGGTGCAGGTTTCGGCACTGCCGGCAGCTTTTTATGGAAACTTGCCAGTATGATATCGCCCTCATCATTTATGTCAACAATGGGCGGCGGAACAGCTTTAAATATTCCCGGAACATCATATTGGTCGCCGTCTAATGCATTGAGTTCAACGAACTCGGCATTTGGGATGGGGTCATTATCTCAATATTCCGGTTTTACCGGAGGTGCAAGCCCTATTGTTCAAGGCTTCGGTGCTGCACCATATTCGGAAACGGGCTATATTACAGGCGGTGCATCTTCTTTAACTTCCGTAGCAGAAATAGCAGGCTCAACAGGCTTAAATGCACTCGGATATACGGCAGGCTTAGCTTCCGGATTTGGTTTTGGCGACAGCTTCTTACTCCCTGCGGCAGGTATTGTATCCGGTTTTGGCGGTATATTACAAGCTATGTCGCCATATTTAGGCTCATTCGGTTTGGGTACTACTTTAATAGGTAACTTGCTTCAAGGTTGTTCAAGCGCTCCTTTGGCGGCTTATCAAAAAGTTACAAGCAGTATTTTAAATAATGCCGATGCTATCTTGCAAAATAAAATTAAAAACATTGAAACAGTTTGTAAAATGCTCGATGCCCAGAATGATGTCGTCAAGAAAATGTTGAAAGATGATATTGAAGGCATGAGTGATAAAATTCAGAACATTGCTTAAGTCCTTATACATTACATACATATGCCCTCTTTTGAGGGCATTTTTTATTTTGGAGGTATAATCTTTTTATGAATTCGATTATAAAGAGGGAATTGCTGGAACAAGATACTGTAAATGCCGCTAAAAGCTTATTGGGTATGATTTTATGCCGAAGACTTGAAAACGGTAAAATTGTTCGGGCTAAAATTGTTGAAACGGAAGCTTATACTCAAGATGAGCCGTCGTG
>CANPXC010000145.1 GCA_947585605.1 Candidatus Gastranaerophilales bacterium
GCTAACAAAACAGGCTATAATATTGAATCTCCGACAGGTAAAATAATATTTCAACCGAATATGTTAATCGGCTATACGTTCATAAATACTTTTGATTATACAAATTCATCAGGAGTCAGGATTGATACGAAAAATCCCGTTAATGTTCTTCAATTATCACCCGGATTAAAGTTAATATATAATTCTGAAGGCGGATGGCAGCCATATTTGGGAGTAAATATGGTTTGGAATTTAATAAACAATTCTAAAGTCGCAGCAAATGACGTCATATTGCCGGAAATGTCAATTAAACCATATATTGAATACGGAGCAGGTGTTCAAAGAAAAGTTGAAGATAATTTTATGCTGTTTGGTCAAGCTATGGTGCAAAACGGCGGAAGAAACGGGATTGCGTTAACCGGCGGATTAAGGTGGGCTGTAGGGAAAAATTAATAGCTTAAGTTTAAGAATGTCTTGATTTTTCCCACAAGTAAGCGGTTTCTATACTGTCTTTTAATGTTTTAACCGCTTCCCAGTCTAATAAGCGTTTTGCTTTTTCGCTGTTTGCAATTAATATTTCGGCGTCGCCTGCTCTTGGCTCTGCCATTTCAACATTAATATCTCTACAGGTAACTTCTTTTGCCGTTTCAAATACTTCTTTTACACTGCTTCCCTTGCTTGTTCCGATATTAAAAAAGTCTGATTTATTATTTTCGTTTAAATATTTAAGTGCCAAAACATGCGCCCGTGCTAAATCTTCGACATTTACATAATCTCTGATACACGTTCCGTCATAAGTGTTATAATCAGTTCCGTATATTTTAAACGTTTTTCCTTCTTCAAAAACAGATTTTAAAATATTCGGAATTAAATGGGTTTCCGGCTCATGCCATTCACCTATTCTTATTTGATTGTCGGCACCTGCCACGTTAAAATATCTTAGCTTAATTGATTTAATTCCGAAGGCAGTTTCATAATCGTTCAAAATTTCTTCAATGATTAATTTTGTTTTTCCATAAGGATTTAAAGGATTTTTGGAATGCTTTTCATCGATAGGAACATACTTCGGCTCGCCGTATATTGCACAGGTTGATGAAAATACAATCTTGCTGACATTGTGGTCTGCCATTGCATCAAGCAGGTTTAAAGTTCCGATTATGTTATTTCTGTAATATTTTGACGGATTTTTTACGCTTTCTTCCACTTGAATATATCCCGCAAAATGAATTACACCGTCAATTTTAAAGTTATCAAATAAATTATTTATATCTTCTTGATTTCTTAAATCACCTTTTACAAATTCAACATCCCCGATTTTTTTAAGAGCATTAACGGTTTCTATATGACCGTTTTCAAGATTATCAAATATGACAATCTTTTCACCTTGATTTAAAAATTCCAAGGCACAATGACCCCCGATATACCCTGCTCCGCCGGTAATTAAAATCATTGTACTTCCTGCTCTTTCTGTTCTGACGGTTGATTAAGCACAATTTGCGGAAATGGAATTTCAATCCCTTCTTTTTCAAATCGTTCTTTTATCATTTGATTAAATTTTCGTTTTATCATCCATTGTTCATGCGGAGTTGTTTTTATCCTGCATAATATTTCTATGTAGGAATCATAAAACTCATTTAAGCCGAAAACTTCTATATCCGAAAGAACATATTTTGAATAATCACTCGTCTCTCTTAATTCCCGCCCGAGTTCTTTTAATACGTGTATTGCGTGCGTAATATTTGTTTTATACGCTACACTTACATGGAATAATGGCATTGAAAAATCTTTAGTTTGATTAATTATGGTATCAATCTGTCCGTTTCTAAGGAAATGAACATCACCGTTAAAGGTTCTTATAATAATCATTGTTAGTGTAACTTTTTCAACCGTTCCCGTTGAATTATTAATTGTAACGAAATCACCTACCCTGACTTGACCTGTTAATATAATGGAAAGTCCGGTAAATAAATCTTCTACAAACTTTTTACCGCCAAAACCGACTGCAACACCTAAGACTCCTGCTGTAGCCAGTATCGGTTTCATATCTATACCGAAATTTCCAAGAATATTTGTTGTAAAAAACAATATTAATACTGCGTCTACAAGATAAATTCCGAGCTGGCGTATTGTTGAATATTGTTTTCTTGTTTCGGGGTCTGATATATGTGAAATAATTTTATCAAAAAACAAATGAAGTGCTTTGTTAATAACACGAATTGTAATTAAGAATAAAACCAATTCCATTATTGATTTTCCTATTAAAAAGAAATCAATTTTATCCGTATGCTTTGTTATGAGCTGTTTTATAACTTCTTCCAAAATATTATCTCCCTACTTTTAGCTATAATTATTAAGCTACCAATAATAAAAGAAGTCAATAGCAAAATTTCTATTTTTCTCCCCAATGCGGGTAATAATAAATAATAACGGTATCATTAGGTGTAATTGAAGCATTTCCTCCAAGTATAAAGTTGGTTAGCGAGCCTACACCCGGTATTGGAGTTAATGCCCATTTTATCGGATAAACCATTAAAGATAAATTCAACCCGCGTTTTTTATAAAATCCTCTGATTTTTGAATTATCAATGCCTTCTATATGGTAATTATCAATAATGATAGCTGCGGGAATACCGTTCATTCCTCTTGTTAAAAGCCCGTCAACATTGGCTGTAACTATTGTACCTTGTTTTAAAAAGATTTTTCCGTTATATTTTACATTCTGTCTTACTTTGAATGTTACCTTCTGACCGTCATAAATACCGTCTTTTTTTGTTGAAATTTTTTCGGTAATTTGTAATTTTATCGGAATTGATTCAACGGATTGATAATTATAATTCAAATTACAAGCAGGTTTTGCGCTTGTGTCATTTTTAAGAAGCTCATCCATAATCTCATCGGTTGCACAATATGAGATGTCAAAAGCGCAAAATATAAATAAAAATATTAATACAATAAATTTATTCATAATCCGCAGCCTTTTTTGAGCCTGATTTTATTTTTTCGTATAATTTTTTTCTGTTCTCAAGTGATGTTAACAGAAAATTTTGGTAAGATTCATTTTCGATATATTCATTATTTTTAAGATAATACGGATATTTTGTGTAAATATATTCATAAATATTTGCCAATCTTTTGGATGTTAAGTTTGTTCTTGCAAATTTATCGAAGCGTTTTTGAGGGTAGGATTTATTTATATAAGTAATTAATGCAACAGGATTAAAACCTGCTTTTACCATAAAATCAACCGCTCTTTTATCAAAATATATCTCATATTTTTTAGGCGCACATTTCATTTGAACGGATGATACCATACCGCGCCAAACACCTGTATAGGATTCTGCCGTTTTACATATTTCACGCGCCAAAAATGCAGCTATCTCATTATCATCCGCTGCAAATTGGATTGATTTATCGTAAGCAACAATTTCTCTTCTGGTTAATCCCGGTTCAAGATTGATTTTACTGTTTTTACTGTTGTATACAAATATCATTCTCACAGTTATTTTATTTGAATTTAATAGTTTTAATCCGATATCACTTATTCGCTTTTGAATTGACATATCTTGGATTATCGCTGATTGCGAAGGGGTATTGTCTTGCGCATATACCGGAGTTG
>CANPXC010000146.1 GCA_947585605.1 Candidatus Gastranaerophilales bacterium
CCCATTTCTTTACATATTAAAAGCATTGCGGCATGTTTGCCGGAACAATTATTATGTATTTTGCTTATCGGAAGTTTATTAATAATTAATCTCTTTTTTTCTTTATCACTTAGAGGCTCAATAGGCGGACATAAAAGGTCTTTTTCATTGAAATCAGCTTTATTTAAAACTGATAAAACTGCCTTTTGGTGAATTATATCCCCGCAATGCGAAGCCGCGCACACTGCTATTTCTTCATCCGTAAGATTATATTTTTTATCAAGTCCCATATCTATTAAAGGTGCTATTTGTAACGGTTTCATACAGGAACGATGAAAAAATTTATAATAATTATCTTCACCGATTTTGTTTATAATACCTTTTTTGTTCAAATGTATGATTAAACCGCTGTGGGCTTCTTCTTCCAGATTATTTCGCAGATATTGTATTAATTTATGATATTTAGGTTCATTTTTATTCATAATATTATTTTAACTCAAAATATTAATGCGGTATTTGTATAAAATCTTAAATGTAGTATAATTAAATAATCTACCGAGGTATACTAATGCAGATAGTTGAAGTAAAAAATGATACGGCTAAAATAAGGTATAATCCTGAGGATAACAATTTATTACCGTCTGATTTTATTCTTATTGAAGATAATAATCAAAAATTGATAGCTCAGGTTATTAATGTTGAAACGGATGAACAGTCTGAAAATAATATTGCTGCATTAAGACTCGCTCTTTATATAGATAAAGATGATAATTTATCTTATTATAACGGTTTTATTCCCTCGAAAAATTCTCAATTGCTTTATATTAGCCCGGATGAAGTTATTGAACTTATTAAAGATGAAGAAGATAATATATATTTCGGAAACCTCTCTAACCGTCCAAATTGCTTCGTGAAAACAAGTATTTCCGCTTTGGATGACAATTTGTATATTCAATCTGACAGAAATGATAAAACTGATATCGTTGTAAAAAACATTATTTCAGAATTAATTCATTTAAATAAAAAGGCTGTTGTAATTGATTTTAACGGACAATTTTCTGACGATGATAAGAATTATTTAAAATTAAAAGTTTCGGATAATATAAAGTTGCCGTTGAATATTGAGGCTTTTGATACTATATTAAAATATGATATAAATGATTGCAGTGCGGAAGATAAGGCTCTTATACAAAGTATAATTATTGAATTAAGAGAGTATATAAATACTTTAAAAGATAAGTATATACCATTTTCACTGTTTAAAAAAATTGTTGATGATGAATTCTTATCAAATCCTATATCCGGCTTAATGCTGTTAAGGAATAAATTGTGGATGTATTCGCAAGACGGTATTTTCGCAGATAAAAAATCAGATTTTTCCTTTAAAGAAAAATCAATAGGCTCTAATGTTACAGTAATTGACGCCTCCGATTTATCCGAAAAATGGTATAAATACGTTATTCAAACGGTTTCTTCATTGGCTGCGGATAATACTTATTTGATACTCTCGCTTAATGATGTAAATATTGATAAAAAATCAATTGTAAAATTGTACAATAACAAGAAAATTATACCGGTCGTCTCAACTTCTTATGACAACCCGTACCGCAATTTACTTAAATCGCTATGTCATAATCAAATATTGTGTAAACCTTCAATACTCTTAAATGAAAAAGAATATTATTGCTCGCTTTTAAATAAAATCAATATTGATGAATTTATACTGTGCGGTGAAACCACTTTATATCTTCCGATGTTAATGGAATTACAATTATTTGATGATGAAACGGCAGAAAATGTTGTTCAAAATGACATTAAAAAAGATGTGGATAAGTTTTTATCTTCTTCCAAATCCGGAATTCATTATGTAAATAATTTACATGCAGACATAAGTGAAGGGGTTGATGAAGTAAAAATTGAAGATATTTTTCAATCAAAAAGTGAAATGACTCCTGCGGTCAACGAAAAACAAATTGAAGTTGAAGAAGCTGATATAATTGATGTTCAAGCTGAAGAAGAAAATGATATACAAGATGATGAAGTTTTAGACTCTGATTTGGATTTCTTAGATGAAATTTATAATAATGAGCTGGAAAATACAGATAGCCTTGACGTTGAGCAGGTTAACACGGAAGAAAATCCTACCGTACAAAATGAAAAAGATGAAAAAGATTTAAGTCAGACTGATAATGGCTTGAATAGTTATGATGAATTCCAAGATAGTGAAGAACTTGAACGCATAAATTTTGAAAAAGAATTGGCTTCTGATAAAAATAACATAATTGATGTTGATAATGAAAATTTAAACGAAAATATTGAAAACTATGATGTTTTTATTCCCGTTGAAGAAGAAAGCAATTTGAATAAAGACGATGTATTAAGCGAATTTAACGAAAAATTAACGGATACTGATGAAGCTGAAAAAATCAATAATGAAGAAGACATAATAAATGTTGAAAATTCTGAAGATGCTGAAAGTATAAATCCAGAAACAGTTTCAAATGAAACTAATGAGGAAAATTTAAGCGAGTTAGATTTCCTTGAACAAAATTTTAAAGAAGAAAGTATAGCTGAAAATCAGTCAGAAGAAAAACCGTCGGAAGAACTAAATACGGAATTAATTCCTGATAATCCTGCTGCTGATGATAATTTACCTTCGTTAGAGGAAGAAAAAGAAAACGATAGAGACGAATTAGTCCATATTGATGATTTAATAGATGAAATTAAATCTAAAAAAGAAGAAGAAGTTGAAAATGATGAGTCCTCATCTGAACAAGAAAATAACAGCGAATTAATAAATTCGGAAGAAACTACAGAGGAAGAAAAAGATATTCAACCTGAAAAAGAAGAAGAAAAAATAGAACCTCCAAAAGTTAATGAAAATATAACGAAAAATACGGCGCCTAAATTGACTGTGTATGAAACGGATACTCAGCAAACACTATCGCCTGACAACCTGCCGTTTAAAATAGGTGACAGGGTATTTCATCCAAAGCATGGCAACGGAATAGTTGAAGGATTTGCAAATTACAGTAATAAAATATTATTCTGCCAGATAGAGTTTGAAAATGTCGGAAGAAGAGTTTTAGACCCGAGAATTGCCGGGATTGAAAAAATATCATAAATTTAGTCAAAAAAAACAACTGCATTTGGGCAGTTGTTTTTTTATTTCTATTTGAAAATTATTATTGATTAATTAAAGATAAAGCACTTGTTGCGGCTTCTTTAACTTCTGTATTTTCATCAGCTTGAGCGAGTTCAAATATTGTTTTGAAAGTATCTTTATATTCAGGTCTTGCGATGTGAGATAATGTTGAAATACCGCTCTTTCTGATTACCGGATTTGGATTTGCTTTAATAGCTTCAACGATTGTATTAATGCAAGGTAAAGCTTCAATATCAACCGGTTTTTGGTTTTGAGCAACTAACTCATTGTTTAAAAGTTCATTTAAGTAGCCGATTGTATAAATTGCGTATTGTTTATTTATTTCAGCTTTTTCAAATGGGCTGGGAGTTTCAGCTTTAACTTTTTCTTCGGGAGTTAATTCATCTTTATTTTTGCTTCTTAAGTCTTTAACT
>CANPXC010000147.1 GCA_947585605.1 Candidatus Gastranaerophilales bacterium
TACCCAACAAAAAAGTAGGCGATTATGCGGTTTACGGAGGACTTTTAGGCGAAGCCCCAATTATGAAAGTTAATAAACTTTCATCCGAAACATTTATTAACCGCGGAGGAAGAATTCCCGCCCCAATTCACAGTCTTAACAATTAAGGAGAAAACATTGTTTTATTTCGGCTTTGGAAAAATCAGAAGATATTATTTACTTTATAAAATGTTCAATATGGGTACGTGCAAAGAAAATTTAGGCGAATACCCAAAATCTATCCATTATTTTAACTATGCATTATCCTTAAAAAGCAGCATTAAAAATTATAAGGCTCTCGCAAGAGTCTATGCGAAAAACAGAAATTTTTTAAATTCTTTAGACTACTACTCAAAAGCAATGGCAAAATTTCCGCTTCACGCCGAATTGTTTGCATTAAAAGCAGATATTCACAGAAAAATTAAACAGTATGATACGGCTATAAAGCATTATGATCAGGCAATAAAACTCGATTACGGAAATAATGATTACTATATTAAAAGAGCGTTCCTAAAATATTACACTGATGATATTCAAGGCTGTATAAATGACTACACCGCAGCTATTTCACATAAACCTAATGAAAGCTTTTTGTATGAACAAAGAGCATTCTATAAAATGGAGAAAAAATTATATACAGGTGCTAAAGAAGATTATTCCCAAGCTATAAAATTAAATCCCAATAATCATCACTTATATTTTATGCGTGCCAGTGTAGAAAAACTTCTGGGTGAAGAAGATTTATCAAACCAAGATTTTGAAAAAGCTAAACAACTTTCACAAAAAGCAGCATAATTATTCTATATGATTATTCATTTTCCGGTTCAATATTTTTTAAAATTTTGGCAGGATTTCCGGCAACAATAGTATTAGATTTAACATTTTTTGTAACAACACTTCCCGCAGCGATTACGGCGCCATCACCTATATTAACTCCCGGCAGTATCGTACAATCCGCGCCAATCCAAACGCTATTTCCGATTTTTACGGGATTAGGATTTAAATTAGCCCTAAGATTAGGATTAAAATCATGATTTAATGTTGCAATCGTTGTATTATGCCCGATTAAAACATTGTCACCTATTTCAATTCCGCCTTGGTCTTGAAATCTGCAGCAAGAATTTATAAAAACATTTTTCCCTATCTTTATATTTTTACCGCAATCAGTATAAAACGGAGGAAAAAGCGCAAACGTTTCATCAACCTCTCTGCCGGTTAATTTTGTCATAAGTTCAATAATTTCTTCTTTTGTATGATACTTATTGTTTAGCTCCATAGTGATTTTTATCGCTTCTTGACTTAATTTATGGAACATCTCAAAAAGTGAACTCCCTTTTTCCACATAACACTTTTTTGACATAAGCTCCCTAAATTCATCAATGCTCATATTAGAATTTACAGATTGCATAATTTATACCTCATTCATTATTATTTATTATTATATAAAAAAATAATTATTAAAAAACATCACCTTACCTAAATAAAATTAATAATAAGGCCTATCCTTGGTTTAATATTTTTATGTTACAATTTGCGTAATATGAGCAATTTACGCACAGAAATCTTTTTAAAAGGTGAAAACCGTACAGATGACATTGTAAGATGTGTTAGAACCGGAAAATTCTATAAAATAACAATCTTACAAATTTTTTGCAAATAATTTGTATGCTATCTTTTTTAAGTTTTTGTATAACCGATTATAACTATATAACTATTATACATTTACGCAAAAAGAAAAAGCGAAAAATTAAAGAATTTAAAGAATATAAAAATAATAGGTGGTATATATGGAAAATGAAATAACTATAATTGAAACAATAGAAAATAAAATTTTTACTATCAGAGGGCAAAAAGTCATGATAGATAGAGATTTAGCGCAATTATACGGCGTTGAAACGAAAAGACTGAACGAAGCTGTAAAAAGAAATATAAACAGGTTTCCCGTACATTTTATGTTTAAACTTACAGATAGCGAACAAAAGGAACTGGTCGCAAATTGCGACCGGTTTAAAAATTTAAAACATAGTACATCTAATGCTTATGCCTTTACCGAACATGGTGTAACAATGCTTGCAAGTGTTTTAAATAGTGACAAAGCAATAGAAATTAGTATTAAGATAGTTGAAACATTTATAGCTTTAAGGCAATATGTAGCAATTCAAACTAATAACAGCACCGAAATTGAAGAATTGAAAAAACTGTTAATGTTACACATTGAAAATACAGATAATAGATTTAACGAACATGAAGAAACAATAAAATATATTATAAATGTTTTTAACAGTTTAATTGAAAAGCCGCGAGAAACAAAACATATAGGCTTTAACACTAAATAAAAAATTTATATGAAATCAAACTAATGCCCTGCAAAATCAATTTAAAGGTACAGAAATAAAAGCCGATACAGTAGATAAATATCAAGAGCTATAGAACAGTTAATTGTTGTTATTAACGGAAATGAACTAAAACAAGACACTATAATAAATGAACTTGTTAATTATATTAAATACAATAATCTTGAAATAAAAGAAAGTAAAATATTTTCCGTATTTGATTTACTTTATCAAAATTATGCAGAACAAAGAGAGAATTTCTTAAAAAAATATAATAAAATCTCACAATTTGATAGTGAAAATTTAATGTATGGATTGATTATTGATGTTTTAAAAGGATACAACGGAAAATACGGAGTTGCAATTCATGTACCATTAAATATGATAATTAAGGACTATAGTTTAATGACTGAAGAAGAGAAAAATTATGCTAAAAATAGTTGGACTCATGTTGATTTTTTAATTTATAAAACAATAGATAAATCACCTTATACTGCTATAGAAGTAGATGGTTCAAAATATCATCAATATGGAAGCAAACAGGCAAAAAGAGATATACTTAAAAATTCAATATTTAAAAAATATGGCATTTTATTATGCAGATTTAATACGACAGGAAGCAGTGAAAAAGAAAAACTGATTCAAATATTAAATGAAGGATAGGAGGAATAATGAAAAAATTTTTTATTTACTTTTTAGTTACGGTATTTGTTATTTTAGCATTTCTATTAGGTAAATTTTCTCAAAAAGATAACGGCAGATACCAAATATTTATGCATCCGACATTTAGGGCTGATGAATATTTACTTGATACGCAAACAGGCAGAACTTGGCAAATGACTGAAGAAATTAAAGAAAAATATATGTTCTGGCATGAAATTCCAAGAGACGAATTATCATTATCGTCTGAAAAAGAATAAATATTTTAAATTGAAAATTAATTCACGCTTCAAATTATTTTTTATTTAAACTAAATTTGTCTATTCCATAGTAATTATTGACGAATTTATTTTTTTAAAATTCAAGCACCCCGGGTTAAACAAAAATCCATTTTAACTAATTTAAATTTAAATATTTAATCAATTTTCAACGGCAAAGATAAATATTTTATTTAAAAAATTTTCAAGTTAAAAAAGAAGTCATAGTGACTTCTTTTAAAAATGGTGGGC
>CANPXC010000148.1 GCA_947585605.1 Candidatus Gastranaerophilales bacterium
ATTTAATTAAAAATTCATTTAAAATAAATAATTAATTTCGCCCTGATACTGCGTATAGAAAACTTCTAAATTCGGCTTAAGCTCGGGAACTCCTCCCTTCGGTCGTCAAACAGCCCTCGCTCTGACGCTGCCTCATTAAGAATTTTTTACTATACTTCGTAATGGGCTTCAATTAATTATTTATTTTTATATTATTTTTATTTATTTTTTTTTATTTATTCTAACTTCACAGATTATAAGATGCTGAAACAAGTTCAGCATGACAAAGAGAGGAATTTCCAAACGACATCATGATGTCACCCTGAATTTATTTCAGGGTCCTACCAATGCTCGGATAAGTTTACAGTCAGAATTTACTAATCTGACAAAATTTTAAAGTGCAGCTGCATACGAACAATCATTTATTTTAAAGTCTGAAAAAATTAAAAGAAAAGAAAAGAAAAAATAATATAAAAATTAAAGTCCATTGCGGAGTATAGTTAGACGCAATTTTTATATTATTTTTGATATATATTTATTAAAATTCATTTAAAAAATTAAAAAAAAAGCTAAATAAAAGAAATAATATAAATTTTTTTTTATTTTTCATCTCTCTTATTTTTTGCCCTGTCTATTCTATCTGCAGCAAATGTAGAAAAGATAGGGAATATTCCGTAATATAAAAGTGCAAATACCAGCGTCGGACGAACTACATTTATCCCTTGAATATATTTATCAAGTTTTGGGTCATTTATATTTGCCTGTTTAAATTTATTTATAAATGATTTTGTGCTTTTTTGGATTAATTCATCTATCTTCCAACCGCCTAAAACGCTTACACCCGTTGTTATAATCTTATTATAAATTAACGGATTTTTATTTTCTTCTTTTATCTTTTTAGACTTTTTCGTACTTATTACTGAAGATGCAGCAAGAACTACATCAGTTAATAACGACATATTTCTTGCTATATTTGTGTCATTTTTGCCGTATTTATTCACCAAGTTTCTGAATGAACCTGCATTAAAGATTTTACTTACTCCCTTTACTGTTAATTCTTGAAATCCTTTGAAACTTACGCTGTTATCTTTATAAAAAGGTGCAAAAGTAGGATTGTACTTATTTTGAACGTCATATACAGTGTTTTTTCTTTCTTTATTCTTTTTCTCTGGAAATAATTTATTCATAAAAACAGGGATTAATGCTACTCCAATAACAGATTTAGGGAAAGCAGTCAAAAGACTGGGAGTATTTTTTACAAGCTGCTGGGCAAATTTGTAATTTCTTGAGTCCAAAAGATTTTTACCGCTTTCTTTCATACTGTTGATAGCAGCTTTATTTAAAAACTTTTCGGGGTTTTTATTAATATAATTTATTGCATTTTCAATAGGC
Organism: Candidatus Gastranaerophilales bacterium; assembly: GCA_947585605.1. Taxonomy (GTDB): domain Bacteria; phylum Cyanobacteriota; class Vampirovibrionia; order Gastranaerophilales; family Gastranaerophilaceae; genus Avigastranaerophilus. Next base: position 1,372 of record CANPXC010000148.1, read on the forward strand.
AGTGCAATTGCTTCATTTATGGCAAATTTAACTACCCCAGAAGAAATAGAATCAGCTATGGCATATTTTTTGTTTTCTTTTTTCGTTTTAGGCGTCAAAGCAATAGCTAAAGGGCGAAATACTGCAGACATAAATAATGTCGCGGAAGCAACAAAAGTAGCAGGGTGATTTGATACGGCTTCTAAGCTTTTTAACAGCAGCGGATTATTTAATGCGCCCTTAAAAGAATTCTGCCTTTTATTCCCTTCCTGTTTGACCTTTGGTGATATTGAATTATGATATCCATTTATTGATATATTCATTTTATAAATTTTCTTATTTTAATTATAATTAAAACATGAACCTGCTGAATTATATAAAAACGGAAATAAAATTTTTTACCCGATTTGAAAAAATTTTTTATATTTCAATCATATTGTGCATTACAGTAATATCAGCGCTGACAAATGACAGTAAAATAGCCCTTATTTCAGCTATTTGCGGAATTACATATACTTTATTTGCCGGTAAAGGTAAAGTATATTGCTACTACATAGGGCTTTGCGGAACTTTCTTATACTGCTTAATTGCTTTTCAAAACGGATTTTACGGTAATATGGCATTATACGGATTATATTTTTTCCCTATGCAGATTTTGGGAATAATTAACTGGAAAAAACATATAAATAAAGAAAAAAATGAGATATATAAAACGAAACTATCACACAGGGAAAGGTTTATATATTCACTTATTACAGCGTGTGCCACGTTTATTATATTCATAATTATCCAAGCTGCAGACGGAAAAAATCCGTATATGGATTCATTTATAACCGGTTTTTCTTTACTGGGGCAGTTTTTAACTGTTAAAAGATGTATAGAACAGTGGTATATCTGGTTTCTGGTAAATTTAGTTTCAGTCATTATGTGGTTAGCTGCTTGTTTAAACGGAGCGCATTATATTTCCACATTATTAATGTGGTTTATTTATCTTATTTTAGCTGTTTATTTCTATTTAAAATGGAAAAAAGACGTACATTAATAAAATTACTATACTCAAAAATATTTTTATAGTAGAATAAGTCGCAAAACGGAGCAGAAAACAAAAGAGGAAACAAACATGCTAACATTGGGGAAAGTAAAAGACGCAGCGAATGTATTATCGACTACGGTTAGGAAAACAGATTTAATACATGCCCAAAACCTTATTGACAGCGAAAATATATATCTTAAAGTTGAAAATCTGCAAGTTACCGGCTCATTTAAGGTAAGAGGTGCTGCATATAAGATTGCAAATCTTACGGAAGAAGAAAAATCCCGCGGAGTAATAGCATGTTCAGCGGGAAATCACGCTCAAGGCGTAGCGCTTGCGTCGCAAAAAAATAATATAAAATCCACAATATTTATTCCCGCCACAGCTCCGATATCAAAAGTAGAAGCTACAAGAAAATTCGGAGCCGAAATAAAATTAATTGACGGCGTTTATGATGACGCATATAAAGCAGCGGTAGAATACCAAAAGGAAACTAACGCAACTTTTGTACATCCTTTTGATGACGAAGATGTTATAGCAGGGCAAGGGACAATCGGCTTGGAAATTTTAGAACAGCTGCCCGATGTCGGAGCTATAATTGTTCCTATCGGCGGCGGCGGGCTAATTTCAGGTGTTGCATTCGCAGTTAAACAAGTTAAACCGGAATGTAAAGTTTATGGTGTTCAATCACAAGGTGCAGGCAGTATGTACCAGTCCTATATAAATAAAAAAATTCTTGAATTACCTATAGTTAATACTTTTGCCGACGGTACCGCAGTCAAGAAGCCGGGTCAGCTGACTTTTGATTTATGCAGTAAATATGTCGACGATATTATTACTGTTTCTGATGATGAAATAGCATCCGCAATTTTATCACTTATGGAAAAACAAAAACTGGTAGCGGAAGGAGCGGGTGCGTTAAGTGTTGCGGCTGCAATGTTTGATAAACTGCCTATTAAAGGCTTAAAAACGGTATGCATAGTATCAGGCGGAAATATTGACGTTAATATATTATCCAGAGTAATTAACAGAGGACTTTTAAAATCAGGAAGATTATCCCATTTAACTATTGAACTATTGGATAAACCGGGGCAGTTAAAAGAAGTTTCTGCAATAATTGCAGA
>CANPXC010000149.1 GCA_947585605.1 Candidatus Gastranaerophilales bacterium
TCAAAGAATTGTAAGAAAGGAACTTTAGCCTTATAAGTTGATAAGTGAGCAACTAAAGCTAAATCCATTTCTTCTTGTACGGAATTTGCAGCAAGCATAGCGTAACCCGTGTTACGGCAGCCCATAACGTCTGTATGGTCACCGAATATTGCGAGTGATTGAGCCGCTAAAGCTCTTGCCGCAACGTGAATAACAGATGGTAACATTTCACCTGCTACTTTGTGCATAACAGGAATCATCAATAATAAGCCCTGTGATGCCGTATATGTAGAAGTTAAAGCACCTGCAGCAAGTGAGCCGTGAACAGCGCCTGCCGCACCGGCTTCTGATTGCATTTCTGCAACTCGAACTTCTTTACCCCATATATTTTGTTTGTGTTGTGATGCCCATTCATCAATCCATTCACCCATTGTAGATGACGGTGTGATTGGGTAGATTGCCGATACTTCGCTTAATGCATACGCAATATGCGCCGCAGCGTAGTTACCGTCAACAGTAATTGTCTTTTTAGACATCTAAACTACCTCCATTCTCATTAACTGTTTTATCAAATATGGTTAATAAAAATGTATCCCAAACATAGTCAAATTACAAGCAATTTTAATGACTATTTACCTATATTCGGGATTGTAGATTTTACATTACCTTCTGCTTTAAAGTTTTTCGGATTCATTGTTATGGAGATTTTATCGGCTTCAATTGTTCTGCCTTTTGTTTCTATCTTTGAACGGCCTACAAATATAGCTTCATTTAATTTTTTGGTATTTTTATCCGCATAAACATTAACTTTTGGACCGCGCGCCAAATAATCTTCATACTTTATCTTTGTTCCGCCCGAAGCTGTTACTACGTTTGAACGTTTGTCGTATGATTGGTAATCAGACCAAACCTCAATCCTTTTATTGTCTTCGGTTGTCATATCCGTATAAACATTGCCCAATGCAACCGCTTCTTCTTTTATGTTGTCATAAGTCAGCTTATTTGCATTTATTATATTTTTATCTTGTTTCAACTTCGCATTGCCAATTAACTGTATCTTTTTTACGTCGTTGTTTGATGTTAAATCAACAATAGCTTGGTTTGACAATGTATCTATGTTCTTATATACAATGTTAACATTTCCGAATGCTTTCATTACATTTTGATTTTTATAATACTCTTGTCTGTCTGCGCTGACTATAACTATCGGCTTATCCTGCTCGGTTATTGTAGATAATGAATTGCCTTTTGCCGAAAAGACTTTATTTAACAAAGAAACTTCCAATATCTGCGCTTTTATTTCATGCTTCTTTCCGTTTTGAAGCCCGAAAGAATACGCGTTTTCTTTAAACTCCACATTATTGACTTTATTATTTTTAGGGTCGATTTGTACTACAGCACGCGGGCTTAATACATTTATATCGCCTGATTTCACCTTTACATTGCCTTCAAGATATATTTTTCTGTCATTATCATTAAATTCTTGAGTGTCTGATTCAACTGTTAATGAACCGGCATATACTATCCCCGCTGATATAATCATTATCAATAATGTTGTTAGTAGTTTTTTATCCATATCTTTCCCTCTTTTTACATATAGAATTTTGTTTTGGTTCTGCCTTCTATATGAAAATCTGAAAAATCACCCTTTAATACAGCCTTACCGCCGTAAACTATAGCTTCATTCGGTTTTTCTATTCTTACATTGCCCTGGGCAACTATATCTTCATTCTTACCTGCATATTTTATTCTGTCTGTTTGTATATTCGTTCCGTCATCATATACTAACAATACATTATCATAAAGTATGATTTCTTTCTTTATTGAATGGTATGTACCTCTATCAGCCTTAAAACTTGCCTTGACATTCTTGCCTTCGTAAAAATTACCTATTATATTTTCCAAGAAAACAACATTGTCTATATCACTGTAATGACCGGTATCAGCGTACATTTCCCATAATTTTTCGCCTTCTTTTGTTTCCGTTACCAAAAGATTTTCAATGTTCGCTTCTTTATTATTATATGTCTGGTCAATTATCTTATTTTTAAACGACTTCGTCAGCATGCTGGCTGATATAAAAGCCCATAAACACCCGATAATTATAACCGAAAATAAGATTATATATGCAAGATTCTTTTTATTTTTTATAAATTTACTTATTGCCATAACTAATTATTATCATATAATTGTAATAAAATTGCAATTGTTAAATTGTTATGACTCAAGAATTTTCAATAAAAGAAGAAGTTTATAAATGTTCTAAATGCGGCTTATGCCAAAGCGTATGCCCGATTTTTGTCAGCGTAAAAAACGAAATGCTGCTGCCAAGAGGCAGATTTATTATATTGAATAATCTGTTTAATAACGGAAAAAAACTCGGCAAAAAATTCTTATCTCAATTGGATATTTGCTTAAAATGCAATAAATGTAAAGACTTTTGCCCAAGTAATATTGACTCATACAAAATTTTTACCCTGCTGCAATCGAAATATATAAAATTTCACCGGTTCTCCGCACTCTTTTTTATTGCTATGCCCATAATTTCAGTGTTTATTAAAATCGCGCGGATATTAAACTTCTATCCCGATAAGTATACACAAAATATCTGTAAACCGATTGTAAAACGCAAAAAAATTCAAAAATCATTAAATAAAAAAGTCGTTTATTTTGAAGGCTGTTTTAATAAGTATATTAACCCCTCTGACAAAAATGCCGCCTTAAATCTCATTGAAAAATCAGGATTTTCAATTCAAAAAATTATTCACTTATGCTGCGGATATCCCTATTTATCAGACGGAAACCTCTCTAAATTTAAACAAAATGCACAAAAAATTATAAATTCCGTACCCGATGACTGCGAATATATAATTTGCAGCTGTGACACATGTTTTGACACCCTCAACAGGTTCTCCGATTACACAGATAATATCCCCGATTTTAAAAGAAAATTAATTACGTTAGATGAATTCCTCAAAATTAATGACTTTAACTTTAAATTGTCAACAGAAAATGTCGTTTACCATAAACCGCTGCTGCGCAGCTCAATATGTTACCCGCTTTATGATGTTATACAAATTAATACAAAATATAATGCAACATTAATGGAAAACTTTCTGTGGTATAAAAATATCCCCCAAGCACTTAAGAAAAAATTAGCGGAAGATATTTTTTACAATAATGACCAAATAGAAGGAAAAACAATTCTTACATCATGTCTGATTTCAAAATGGGGACTGCTCCGCGGACTGCATTACAAAAATATAAATGCAAATACACTTACAACCGCCGAATTTATTGAGTTAAACAGCTTATTATAAAAAATTGTTGACTAATAATCTTTTGTTGATATTATAAATACAGTGAGCCACGTTAGCTCAGTTGGTAGAGCAAGGGACTGAAAATCCCTGTGTCCTTGGTTCGATTCCGAGACGTGGCACCATTTAACAGGCTAAATGCCTGTTTTTTTGTCTCGGAATCTCACAGGTTGTTTTCTTTTGAAAAC
>CANPXC010000150.1 GCA_947585605.1 Candidatus Gastranaerophilales bacterium
CCAATATGCCGAGAATGTATCATATCCGGTTGCTTCTCTTTTTGGCAGCGGTATATATTCAATATTTCCGTATATACCGACGACCCTTCTTTCTCCGACAGAATTACCGCCTTCAATTACGTGAGATTCCGTAAAGAAATATTCTATATCATTATTCTGAAGTGTTACTTCTATAGCGGGACGCCATTTCTTTTTACCGTCTTTTCCAGTAAACTCATAGCCTTGTCTGTAAGCACACTCAGGAAGCCAGCAGCCCTTTGCCTTTTTGCCGAATAATCTTTTTGTGGTATCTTGTCCGACTTTAAATTGTGCATTTAAGTTGCTATCGGTTGCAAGTAACGGTGAAAATCCGTGAGTTGCCCCTGATGTAGTAATTTCAATACATCCTAAATCCTGATATTTTTTGAATGCGCTTATTAAATCTTTATTGTATTTGTTTACAAAAGAATCTTTAATATGGTTAAACCAATCAAAATAATACTTTGCAAGATATTTTAAGTGCTGCGAATGTTCAACATTCGGATCGGGATATCTTTCCAAATCTTCTGAAACAGCCTTAATTCTTGAATTTAAATATTCTACAAAACCGTTTTGCAGGTGTTCGTCATTTAACTGTTCAGCCAGTATCGGAGTTATTCCGACCGTTAATTTTGCTTTTATTCCTTCTTCTTCATACAACTCTGATATTGCATTTAATAAAGGAACATAAGTTTCTGACATACATTCATATAAATTTTCTTCCCCGAACGGCCACATACCAGCCATACGATAATATGGAAGGTGAGAATGTAACATAAATACAAATGAACCTACCGTCATAAAAACCTCCGATTTTTTTCTAATCATACAAGTTATACCACAAATTCAGAAAAAATATAACACTATAGTATTAATTCTAAAGTATTGTTTACAAAATTTATAAATTTGGCAATAAAAATATTTATAGGTTTTATATCAGTATGAAAATTAACGTAATACAAAACATCCCGGCATTTAAACCTCAAATCAGAGCAAATCGCTTACCAAACCTGTTCGCGGTTCAAGATGATACGTTTGTCAAAACAACTAGTTTTAAAGGTAATGAACCTGATACCTCTTTTCAAGCATTTAAAAAATGGGCTGATGAAACTGATTTTATAAGTAAAGCCGAAGATATAATCGATAAAACGGGTAAAATTCTCGGCAGCGGGTTTGAAGGTATGACTATTGAAATTCCTGATAATGATAACTGGGTCTTGAAAATATTAAAAAGGTCAACCTTTACTCAACAAAAAACTAAAGAACCTGAAATTCATGAAATTAAAGATAAATTACCCGATTTGAATATAGGACAAATGATTGCCTACGTTAAAATACCGATTTCTGAAAATACTACGCGCACTTTTTACGTTCTCAGAAAACAAAAAGGGGAAACATACGGAATTAATACAACAAAACCTACGGAATTTAACAGAAGAAATATTGACATCCATTTAAAATCTCTGCAAAAAATAGCAGAAATGCCATACTCAACATATAAGCAACTGATTAATGACATTGTTAAAGTTAATGACGCTGGATATGTATTTGATTGCTATAATCCCAATAACATTATGGTTGATGATGAAAATAAAAGAATTAATTTCGTTGACGTTTATGATTCAACTTTTAAAAATAACATAAATTATCAGTTTTCCGGAATTCTATCCGCATTGTTAGACGGAGAATTCGGAACTGAATTTTTAAAGTCATGTCAATATGAAAATGCAGTTAAACTTGCACAAACATTCTCTGATATAATTCGTGAAAAGTTTGATAAGGCTATTCAAGAAAAAATGGAATAAAAAATAATTCAATTGTGTTATAATAACAAAGTAAGAGTACATTGAAAATTAAATATGGGGACGTTTTGGATTTGACGGGTGGATTGGTGTAATCAAGCTGCGTGTCCGAGCGCTGTTCTCGGTTATCAACGAGCAAACTAAAATAAACGCTACAAATAACGTAGTAAAAGCTGATTTCTCAAGAGCTGCTGCTCTTGCTGCTTAATAGCAGTTCAGCCGCTATACCTGACCAGCTTGCCGTTTGGTATAGCGCCAACATGCAAGTTGCAATTCCGCAACGGAAGTAACGGAACTAAGATTAACTTCCAAACTGCGTATCAGTATAAACTGCTATGGTAATTATATAGGAATGGTTCGCGCCGTATTTTTACCTAAATTAACAGACCTACGCATGTAGATGCGGGTTTATATCCCATTCCGGACGAGAGTTCGAACCTCTCCGTCTCCATTTTTCGATTTATGGGCTGACCTATGCTCGAGATTTCGAACTGGTTAAATGCTCTCGCTGTCGCATTTAACTGAGTTCTACTTATCCAAGTATCCTGTCTCGTACGGCTCGCAATCGCTCGCCTACGATACAAGAGAACCTCTCCGTCTCCATTTTTCGTTTAAAAATCACATTTCAAAATTGCTATATTAAAGAGATAGCCATGTATAGACAATTTTTACCAATAATATTATTAACTATATCCAATATTTTTATGACCTTCGCTTGGTACGGACACCTTAAATTTAAAAGCACCGCACTTTGGATTGTTATCCTCGTAAGCTGGGGAATTGCTCTGCTGGAATACTGCTTTCAGGTTCCGGCTAACCGTATCGGGCATGAATTCTATAACGCTGCTCAGCTTAAAACTATTCAAGAAGTTATTACCTTGATTGTTTTTAGCGTATTTTCAGTCCTGTATCTAAAAGAAGAATTCAGATGGAATTATTTAATAGGATTTCTGTTTATTATTCTGGCAGTATTCTTTATATTTAAAAAATGGTAATTATAAAAATAAATTTATCATCAAAAGTAAAAAAGAAAATACAATTATAAATTGTGTTTTTTTGTTTAAGAATTAAATTGTTAAAATAAAAGATTGGGCAGTACTGGACTCGAACCAGCGACCTCCACAATGTCAATGTGATGCGCTACCAACTGCGCTAACCGCCCATATTTAATTTTCAATGTGATGCTACCTCTCGAAAAAACGATACTCAATCGTTTTTTCTCGGCAGAGTCAACTGCGCTAACCGCCCGTTGGCTTTATAATATCACAAACTGTTATATTTTTTCAATAATTATTATCGAACAGAAAATTATTAACCTATTATACTTCCGCCGCAATCTTGCGCATATTGGCTAAGTTTATCTTTTAAATCATTTAAAACTTCTTCATGCTGAGAATCAATAAAATATCTCATAATCGGTTCCGTACCGCTTTTTCTTACAAGAATAGACGTATTATTTTGAAGATAAATCTTACATCCGTCACCGCCGGGTCTGTATGTTTTCATCTTTTCATTATGCGCTATTGTTCGTTCTTTATCTATTTTATATCCGTAAATTTCATCCATATTACCTTGTGCGTATGGCAAAAATGAATTTACGGCTCTCATTTTTTCTTCT
>CANPXC010000151.1 GCA_947585605.1 Candidatus Gastranaerophilales bacterium
CGCCATGGTTCTTTCTTTACTTATGAGGGAAAGAAAAACATTAAAAATAAACAGTTTGAAAAAGACCATTCTCCGTTAGATATAAATTGCGACTGTTATGCATGCCAAAATCACACAAAAGCTTATATAAGGCATTTATACAGAATGGGCGAAGCAACCGCTTCCATTCTTATTTCAATTCACAATATAAGATTTTTAATTAAATTTATTCATGATATGCGCCAAAGCATTTTAGATGATAATTTTGAAGATTTTTATAATAACTTTATCCGAATTGTTTAATACATTATAAATTTAATTAATCCGACAATCTATGAAAATCCTTCATTGTTAATTTTTTCCAAGACGGTCATTGCATCAATAAAAAATTTTAAATTTTTTTTATATTTGTTATTTAACAAAATAGTATCAAATCTTAAATCATTAAGACCAACATTTAAAACACCGTTTTCAACACTGAAAAAGACTCTTCCCGGATATTTTTTTATTAAATCAAATAATCCGGATAATAACAAACTCGCATTTTGAGGAACTTCAGCATATAACGAATAAATTTTGTTTAACTTTTTATTAGGAATAATAATTTTATTATATTGAAAATCGTGATCTATACCAAAAATATTGAAAAGATTAAATTTCTTTTTTCGTTTTAAAGAAACAAAATCATTAGTTATACCTATAGGTAATTGCATTTTAATTAATATTCCGTCAAATAATACAAGGTTTTGTCTGGCTGTAAAATTGTCTTTTTCATAACTATATATCTGATAAATACTAATACTTTTACCGTTTATATTTTTATTATTCTTTACTAATTTCTTTTCCAAAGAACTTAAATGATTGTATTTTCCAATAAAGTTACAATCTAATCCCTCATCACGCAAAATTTTCTCAGCGGTAACGTCATCTTCATACAATGCAGTCACCACTTCAGAAAACAATTCAAAAGAAGGTTCGGATCTTATTGTATCTGCCAGACTTAAGATTAATATAAACAGAAGGAAAGCATATGCACAAAGCCATACATATACATTAAAATGTCGCAAAATTATCAATTTAATAGAAAAAATTACGGCTAAAAACAAACAACAATTAATACTATGTATAGAGTCCTTATTAAGTTTTAAAGGATATTTTTTTAAAATTGGTATGATTTTATATTTAAAAAAAACATCATATTCCATGCTTTCAAAATTATTCACGTTATTACTCCGAATTTTTAGAGAAAATTTTTTTAATAAAAAAGCCTATTTTCAATATAAAAACCGAAAACAGGCCTTAATCTAATAATACTACCTTGTTACAAGATCCATTTCTTCAGCTGAAGCATAAACAGCGTGACATCCGCAGTCAACATGAATAACTTCACCCGTTACGCCTGAAGATAAGTCAGATAACAAATATAAAGCAGTCTTACCGTCATCTTCAAGAGTAACATTTCTCTTTAAAGGAGCTTTTGCAACCGCAGCTTTCAGCATTTTACCGAAACCGTCAATACCTGAAGCAGCAAGAGTTTTTACTGCTCCTGAAGATAAACAGTTAACTCTTATACCGTATTTACCAAGATTTTCAGCTAAATATCTTGCCGAAGCTTCAAGTGCAGCTTTAGCTACACCCATGATATTGTAGTTCGCAACAACTTTTTCACCGCCCAAATATGTTAATGCGAGTATTGAACCGCCGTCTTTCATGAGCGGCTGTGCGTTTCTTGCCAATGAAACAAGCGAATAAGCGCTTACACCCATAGCTAAATCCCAGCCTGCTTTCGAAGTGTTAACAAATTCCCCGGTTAAATCTTCTCTGTTTGCGTAAGCTACCGCATGAACAACAAAATCGATTTTGCCGTATACTTTTTCAAGTTCTTTAAATACGGCTTGGACTTCATCTTCTTTTGTAACATCACAAGACATAATAACTTTTGCATTCATGGATTCCGCAATCGGACGGACTCTTTTTTCCATAACTTCGCCTGCATAAGTAAATGCAATTTCCGCTCCCGCTTCAAAAAGCTGTTTTGCAATACCGTAAGCGATACCATGAGTATTTGATACTCCAAAGATAACGCCTTTTTTGCCTTCCATTAATTTCATAATATAAATCCCTCTTTTTTCTGTATAAATTAATAATACATTATTTTAATAAAAGAGTGAAGATTGTAATCTTCACTCTTAAAATTAATAAAATAAATCAATTAGTCTTGAGCATGACCTGCTGTGCCTAATACATCTCTCATTTTGTGCATTACCATTTCTTTAACGGCTGTTCTGCCCGGTCCCATATATTCACGCGGATCGAATTTTTCGGGATGTTCAATAAAGAATTCTCTGATTGTTGAAGTCATGGCTAATCTTAAATCGGTATCAATATTGATTTTAGCGACACCATGCTTAGAAGCGAAGTTAAGCATGTCTTCCGGAACACCTTGTGCATCAGGTAAATTACCGCCGTATTTATTACATTTAGCAACAAATTCTTTCGGAACTGAAGATGAACCGTGAAGTACAAGCGGATAATCATAACCTGCAACTTCATTAACCGCTTTTTTAATTTGAGCTAACCTTTCAAAATCCAATTTAGCTTCGCCTTTAAATTTATAAGCACCGTGAGAAGTACCGATAGCAACAGCTAAAGAGTCGCAGCCTGTTTCTTTAACAAATCTTGCTGCTTCAGCAGGGTCTGTATATGTGGAATCAGCACTGTGAACTTTAACATCATCTTCAACACCGGCTAATTTACCGAGTTCAGCTTCAACTGAAACACCTCTTGCGTGAGCATAATCAACAACTTGTTTTGTTAATTTAATATTTTCTTCCAACGGGAATCTTGAACCGTCAATCATAACTGATGAAAAACCGCCGTCAATACAAGCTTTACAAATTTCAAAATCAGCACCGTGGTCTAAGTGAAGTGCAATCGGTACTGTTGTAGTAGCTAATGCAGCTTCTACCAATTTGATTAAATATGTTTGGTTAGCATATTTTCTTGCACCTGCAGAAACTTGAAGAATAATCGGGGATTGTGTTTCTTCGGCAGCTTCAGCTATACCTTGCAAGATTTCCATATTGTTAACATTGTAAGCACCAATGGCATATCCGCCTGCGAGTGCTTTTTTGAACATTTCGCCTGTTCCAACTAACTTTCTTTCGCTCATAAAAGTCTCCTCTAGTTTATATATAACAAAATTAATTTACATCAAAAAAAACTAAAAATAAAGATGTCCGAGTAAATTTTTACGATAAGCCGAAGGTGTGAGTAAAAATTTGCGAGTGGCGCCTTAAAAAGGTGAGCAACTTTACGGTTGCGGTGAGCGAAATT
>CANPXC010000152.1 GCA_947585605.1 Candidatus Gastranaerophilales bacterium
CGGAAGTATAATTTATATATGCAGTATCAAAAGGTTCTTCTTCCCAATCTGTTTTTACGGGTGTTTCATCCGTTAAACCTTTTAAAATGTTGTTCAAATTATATATTTTGTTAAATTCGCACCTTGGCGGGCAGTTTGCATTTTCATCTCCCATAAACAGTACAAATTTAACGTTTTTTCTGAAATTTTCGGACTCTACAAAATGATTAATAATGTCTGTTTTATCAGTAATAAGTGCAACAGAGTCGCTGTTATTAAAGACATAATCAAGCTCTTTTATATTAATTTCTGAGGTTTTAGAAACACAAACCGCGCCAAGAGTAATTACTGCCTGCTCAATTATAAGCCACCTTGGCGAGTTACACGCAAACAAGCAAACATGGTCAAACCTTTTCAAACCTAAACTTTGAAATTTTTCGGCAAGAAAACATAATTCTCTAAACGCATGCTTATATGTTATATTTACATGTTCTTTATTATCGGAAAAAGCCGTTAAATTACCATACTTTTCACAGCTATACTTCCATAAATCAAATAATGACTTATACTTATATTCCATCTCACCAACCCGGTAATATTTTTATGATATACTGATAAATAAAATTAGTAAAGATTTAATATATCTCAAATATCATGGGAGATAAAAATATTGAAAGAGCCGTCTGATAACAAACCAAATGAACGGAATGACATATTATTTGTATTCGTACTAATAATATTAATGTGTTTTATAGTCGCATTTAATTATGTTGTTGATCCTTATTATATTTTCAGTAACTCAACAATAAAAGGATTTAATAATGTAAAAATTCACAGATATTCAAATAAAAGGACTATTTTATACACGGAGGTCAAATTAAACAGCAAAAATAAAGATACTGCTTTTACGGGGAATTGTATTTTATATCACACACCCGAGAATAATAACGCAGCATTTTATACGCTTCCCATTGTAAAAATTGAAGAGATATCAGAAATTATAAAAAATGTTCATAAGATTGCACCTAATATAAAAAAAATTTATTTAGGCATTTATTTTGATGATTTTTGGAATGCTGATAAAGTTTTTGACCCGTTAATCGCGCCGAATTCAAAATTTTTAAATTTTCAAGATATAATTCATCTGCTTTTTTCATATAATACAACGAAATACAGCATAGAAACCGTAATAAATTCAATAAAGAAAAATGAAAATGACGTTGTATATATCTATCCTTACCGAGAAATAGCAAATAAAACATATAATAAAGAATTCAATTTTAATGAATTAAATAAAATAAAAGAATTAAAAGAATATGCGGACAATAACAATTTAAAACTGATACTGTATTATTCTCCGATACATATAACAAAAAAAGTACATATATATGAAAAAGGGATGTGGGGAGCTAATCTGGAATTAAAAAGAAGGCTTGCTAAAATTACTCCGTTTTATGATTATTCTTTTTCAAATACTTATAATACAAATTTTTTAGATGAAAATAATTGTTATTTTATTGATAATATTCATCCATCGGTCAAGTATAATAATATAATTATTAATGATTTGTTATCAAATAAAAAAGAAATCGGAGTTCTGCTAAATAGTGAAAATATCGAAAATTATTTAAATGAAGATACTAAACAGTTAGAAAAATATATTATGTTAAATCCCAAACTTTCGGATAAAATAAAAAATATTGAACCAAAAGACGCGAATATATCCATAAGGAAAAATAATGAAAAAGAAAACCAATAAAAATATTATATTTATTTTAATTTTTTTGCTTGTAATTATGGGGGGGGGGATTGTGTCCTTAAATTATTGTAAATTTAAGAACAACTATCCCGATGTAAATAAAAATTTTTTAAATTTATATTATATAGAAAAAAATCTGTGTTATACCATTTTAAATATAACTAAACATAATAAGTACGATTTGGTTATAATCGGCGGTTCCGCTATGAATCAAATAACTGCAAGTAATAATTTAAAAGGATATAAAACCGCAAAGTTAACACTTCCGTATATACAAATATATGAATATGTATCTTTATTAAATTATTACCTAAAATTACATCCGGAAACTAAAAATATCATTATATCGCTGGAGTTTCCGAGCTTTGCCGAATGCACTAAGGAATATACCATTCCGACATCTTCAAAAAGCAATACAATTACGGATTTTATAAAATTATACTATTCAATAGATTCCACTAAAAAGTCATTAAGCAGTATATATAATGACATTGTTTCTTTTTATAAAAAAAAGTTTTCAAATAAATCTCAAGTTGAAAATCAAACCGAAGAACAACACGAAAATCAATTTGCATATAACAAACATGTCAGATATTTATATAAAAATACTTGTGAAAAAGACGGGTTGAAGGACTTTAAAAAGTTACACGATATAATTAATGAACATCATTTAAATGCATATTACGTTATGCCGCCTGCTAATGCACTATTTTTAGCAGATTTATATATACAAAATCATTATAACGATTTAGAGTATATGAAAAAAGAAATTGCAAATATAGTGCCTTTTTATGATATGGCATTTATTAATCATTACACTACAAAAGATATCGGTTATCTTTTTTATGATTGTATGCACCCCCAACCGCTTTTTTTAGGTGAAAAATTTGTTCAAACTGTTCTTTACAATAATTTAGATGATAATTTTGCCGTCATAATTAATAAAAATAATGCGGATAAAATTTTAAAAGAGCAAAAGAACAATTTGATTAAATATATGAAGGATAATGAGCAAGAGGTTAATGAATATATATATGAAAATCCGGCTGAAGATAAATTTAAATGTGATTATGTTTCGTTAAATAAAATGCCCAAAGAAGAAGCTTATTTATATCAGCAAAATAAATAAATTTAGTAAGTTTTTGAATTTTTAAAAATGCAATATTACAATTTATTTTCTTATTTGTAAATACTATTGGAAAACTAACATATTTATTGTAAAATAGTGAATATAGTTAGAAGTATATCCCCTGTGGGTATTTTCGCCACGGGGGGGGGAATTTTTGAAAAAGAAATTTAATTTGAACACGGCAGCGTTATTATGTACGATGATATTATCGTCATTAAATGTTTGTTCTGCCGACGCACCTACTGATTTTAAAAGCTTAAAAGAGGCTATTGAAAAAGAAGGAGCTGTTGATATAACTGATATCCAAAGTGCTATTACATTTAGTGAAGCATTAACGATTAATAAAGAAGTAAGTATATCAGGAAATAACGTTGGTAATTC
>CANPXC010000153.1 GCA_947585605.1 Candidatus Gastranaerophilales bacterium
ATTTTACATTTATATCCAAACTTTTATATTCACCTTCTATTAAAGAATTAATTTCTTTTAAAATAACACTTAACGGTTTCTTTTCCGTAGCGACTAAATCAGCCAAATTTGATATTGCAACAAATCCGTCTTTTTCGGGCAAGTGATTTCTGACTGTCAAGCCGCCTGATGACTCACCAGCCAATATAATTTCTTTCGGAGTACCTTCCAGCCTTGTCATTTCACCGCCCAAGTATTTAAATCCTACAGGGGTCGGATTAACATCAATGTCACATCCGTGCGCATTAAAATATTTTGCCAACGCTTCCACTCTGTCAGACGTAGAATGGTTTTTTACGATTGTGCCTTGGGTCATTCCTTTATTTTTTATTAAATGATAAGCTGTTAATAAAATAAAATCATTTGTATCAATAAAATTACCGTTTTCATCAACGGCACCAAATCTGTCGGAATCACCATCCGTTGCAAGTCCTATTCTTAAAGGATTATCGGATTGGAGAACAGCATTTGACAATTCTTTTAAATTATCAGCTGTAGGATTAGGCCCTTCAGCGGGGCTGCTTAATACTCCTTTAAGCTCAATTCCGTGTTCTGACATTAATTTAGGATAATAATATTTGCCCGTTCCGCCTAAATCTTCATAATAAATATCAATTCCTGCATTTTTAATATTATCAAAATTTATTAAATTTCTTTCTTCCACATATTTTTTATACGTTTTGTACGGGTCAAATACTATTTTTCTACCCTTTTTTGAATTTGTATGGAATTTTTTTCCTTCTTTGGTGATTTCTAATATGTTATTGCCGATTTCATCCGATTGAGCAAGACCTGCAACCATACCATCAGAGTTTAAGAAATTATAACCTCCGTCCTTCCAAGGATTATGGCTTGCGGTTAAAAGTACGCTAAGCGGAATTTTATTTAATCTTGCTGCAACAGCCAGAACCGGACTTGCTACAGGGCTGATTTCATCACCTTTTGTTCCTTCCAGCTGCGGGTATAAAACGTTAATTCCGTTTTCCCTCATTAATTTTGAAATATAAGGAGCATAATGTTTTGTTGCTTCTCTTGTATCACCGCCGATAAGCGTTAACGGAACCGGTCGATTTTTATGTTCATTCATATATTTGCTTGCAGCTTGAGTCATTGTATATACAAATTTATCATTAAAATCCTCGCCATATACACCTCTATACCCCGATGTTGAAGTTGTATACTTATTTACATAATCCTTTCCTTCTTTTTCGGTAAGTAATTTGGGATTTCTTCCGAAACTTACTGTATCAGCCTTTAAAGCAGATAGATTTACACCAAAATTTTGTTTGTTTTGCAGAATTCTATTTGGTTTATAAATACCAGCTACAGCAGGATTAAATAATATCTTCATACAGCCCTCACTTCTAATTCAACGTAACACTATGCCTTGATTTCAGGATGATTTACAATGCGGTATAAGCACAGATTTTTAAATTCTTAGTTATTATAAAAATCATAATTATATTTTTTGCTATTAATGACAAAATCTTAAAAAAATATTTTGCTGTAAAATAGAAATGTAATAAATGCTGTAAAAATAAGTTTTAAATCATAAGTAAGAATTGAATAATAAGAAAACGGAGAGAATATGTTACTTGGCGTAAATATTGATCATGTTGCAACACTCAGAAATGCTCGCGGGGGAATAGAACCTGATGTATTTAATGCGGCAAAAATATGTATTAATGCCGGTGCAAACGGTATAACAACTCATTTGAGAGAAGACAGAAGACACATAAAAGATAATGATGTTATAAAAATTAAGAATGAGCTTGATTGTAAATTAAACCTTGAAATGGCAGCTACAGATGAAATGCAGGCGATAGCCCTTAAATTACTTCCGCATGCCTGCTGTATTGTGCCTGAGCGAAGACAAGAGCTTACCACAGAAGGCGGTTTAAATATATTTTCACAAAAAGAATATCTTAAAGAATATGTAAAACCGCTGCTTGATAACGGAATAAATGTAAGTTTATTTATTGACGCCGATAAAAAGCAAGTAGAAACAGCTGCAGAGCTTGGTGTTAAATTTATTGAACTGCACACCGGGCCTTATTCCAATGCATTTGGCAGCAGCAATGAAGAAGTAGAATTTACTCGTTTAAAGAATGCGGCAGAATTGGGGCGGTCTTTAGGTTTAAACATAAATGCCGGGCATGGTCTTAATTATGATAACGTCAAAAGAATGCATGAAATAGACGGAATTTATGAATTAAATATAGGACACAGCATTATTTCAAAAGCGGTATTTATCGGGCTTGACAATGCAGTAAAAGAAATGATAAAACTAATATAATTCTTATTAATATTTTTTTGCATTCAAAATATATTGTTACAAAAATTAAAATTTCAATTAAAAAAGTCAAAAAATAGCATTCATAGGTTTTATAAAATTACGAATTTGTAAAGTGAGGCAAATATGACTAACGTATTTAATTCAATAGAAAATCAATATACAGCACCGATTTTAACAAAACCAAGTGTATCTGTTTCAATGGAAGATGCACTTGCAGCCTCTAACGTAAAAGCTAAACCTGACACATTTGAAAAAGTATCTGATAAGACAAAGAAAAAAGGTCCAATAAAAACACTAAAAGGCATAATATCGAGCGTTAAAAAATGGTTTACAACAGCCGGCTCATATATATCAGGCACATTTAAAGGCTTAAAAGACGGAGTTATAGGCGGTTCTATAATATATACGGCAGGAAGTGTTATTAATTATATCCGCCAAAATAGCGCAAAAAAGGCAGGAAAAGAAATAAAAAATATCCCCAATAAATTCATTGCAATAGGCGTAGGTGCTGCAGCATTAGCGGTTAATTTATGGAATGCCTCATTAGAAGCTTCAGACAAACGTTCTGATATAGAACATAAGTATGAAGGACATAAACAATAAAGATTGAATTTCATTAAAAATAGAACAGGCAAAATAAAGCCTGTTTTATTTTTTTTATAATATGTTATAATTACACTCGTATCTTGTATTTAATGGAGGTAATTATGAATAGAATTGAAAATTTCAAGAGAGATTTAGATGCAAAAAGAGCAATAAAAGTTATTGCAGGTATTGATAACTTTAACAAAGACTCTGTAAAAAATGTTGTAAATGCAGCTCAAATGGGCGGCGCAAGTGCAGTTGATATTTGCTATAATGAAGAAA
>CANPXC010000154.1 GCA_947585605.1 Candidatus Gastranaerophilales bacterium
TCAATTGGATAGCATTCATTTTTAAAGCTCTGACTCTTGCTTTTTGATTTCCGCCTGCTCCGGCATGCGCTATTCCGCTTAATACACCCCATACGGTTATATCACCAAAAGCCGTTATTTCGCACCCCGGATGACAATCTCCTATGATAACAATATTGCCTTCATAGTTAATAACTTGCCCGGAGCGTATTGTTTGTTTAATGTATTTTGTAGGAAATTCTTCTAACTCTATGTCTTCTTTTGTATATTCCTGCTCGGGTACTACAATATCGTCCATTGCTTCATTCTCATTGTACATTCCTTCCGGAATTTCCATGTTAAATATGCTTGATTTCGCAGGGTCGGAGCCGAAAATAACATCCAGTTCATCACGAACATCCTCTGTCTGAGATGAAACGGCATTATTCCCGTTTTCATTATTATATGGAATTTCTTGGCTGTTTGCATTTTCTGCATCGTAATTATTTTCGGTTTGTACAAATTCAGCAGCCGCAGCTGATGTATCTTCAACAATTTCTTCTTGAAGCGAGGCTTCATTTACTTGTTCTTCTTGAGAAACTTCATATTGTTCTTCTTGCTGTTGAGTTGTTTCAACGGGTGCTTCTTCCGCTTCGGATATTTCTTCATTCGTATTAATTTCTGTTTGCACGGAGGATTCTTTATTCTCTTCAACAAGTTCTTCCGCTAACTTATAAGGCATTGCGGGTGCAAAATCCGTTGAATTTTCCGCGGAAACATTTGAAACAATTATTCCTAAAGATAGTGCAACCTTTTCTGTTTCAACTGATTTTGTATCAACACTTGATAAAATTGAATTTATTCCGCTTATAAGCGACTTTATACTTAATAATTGTGCTTGATTTAAGCTGACATCCCCAAGTTTTAAGCATATTTTCTTGTTTCTTGCTTCATCTTTGTCAAGTATAGAGCTTAATTGATAAATAACTTCAGGTGCATTATTGACTTCGCCTAAGTCAACGACGTATATATTATCATTAATTAATTGTTCCATATCCTTATTCAGCCTCTCACGGTATAAAAAAATACCCCATAAATCTACATTTATTAGAATATATTAAATCTGTTATTATTTCAAATAAATTCAAGATTTATGTATAGTTTTATAACCTAAAAAACTTAATTTAAATTTACAAATCCCATAAAAGCTTGTTATAACAATAAAATTAGCTTCAATTAAATACGGTTGAAATAAAAAAAATTGTCCTTAAAAATTAAATAGGTAATAATGATTGTAAGAGGTTAAGACGAGTAAGGAATATATGAAAAAAAACGTATTGTTGTTAATTTTAACGGTTTTGGCATTATTAAATGCAAATATTGCAAGTGCATATAATGTAAAAGGCGGCGGGATTGATGAAACAAAAATGCAAACCTCGAAACAGCCTTCCGGGGCAAGCGTTAACAAACCGGAATTTGATACCGAAGCTTATTATAAAGTATACAAAAAAGTGACTAAAGACGGTGCTGTCATGCAGGCGCTTGAACTGATGAAATCCGTCAGTATTGCTCAATATTCATATAATGCCTTAATGGGAAATAATTTAACTGAAAAGCCAGTTAATATTGAATTTAAAAATCTTGCTGAAATTGATCAAAAATATGCTTCGTTTGAAGCCTTAGGGTGGAAAAATGAAAAGAAAAATAAATTAAATATATATATTAATGAAAAACACAGAAACGCTCCGCCTGAAGCTATTGCAGCTTTATTATCACATGAAGCCATTCATCAGGACAGATTATCTTCTTTAAATGAAGAAACATACGCTTGGACGTTAGAAGCTGCGGTTTGGATGAAATTAACCGAAAAAAATCCTTCTGCCGAAAAAAGCCCGTCTACACTTGTTACTCGTGAAAATATGTTAAAAAAGCTGTTTATAAAAGGTGATTACACCAATAAATACATTAAAAGAGCCGTATTCTCCAACCCCGGTTATAAACTTTTGCCCACCCGTTCTCCCGGCTTTGAGGATGAAAATTTATAGAAATATTAAGAAATGTAAAGCAAAAAATCCCTTGTATATCAAGGTTTTTTGAATTTTTATATATTGTTTATGCAATTTTTATTTCTGAATTGTTTTTATATAAGTACGAGAGCAATTAAATGAGAGGATATATAATATGGCAAGAGTTTTGATTTCAATGCCCGAAGAATTTTTAAGCAGAATAGATGAAGTTGCCGAAGGAGAAAATCGTACAAGAAGCGAGCTAATCCGTGAAGCATTAAGAACATATATCCATAAACAAAGAGTTAAAGAAAATGCATTGGCAATAAAAAATGCAAGTATACTTGAAACATTGCTGGATTAAAAAAAGTTTTAAGAGCGTACTACAGGACTGGGAAAGAATTGGGGAAAATAAAAAATGCTTACATTATTTGTAAGCATTTTTTTTGTTGTAAAATATTCCTAAAAGATTATTAAAAAGGAATATGAAATGACAACTCCATTAACAGGAAACGAGATAAGAAAAGCTTTTATAGAATTTTTCAGAGATAAACATCAATCAACTGAAGTGCCAAGTTCAAGTCTAGTGCCTGATAATCCTACGGTTTTGCTTACTACTGCAGGTATGCTTCAGTTTTTACCGTATTATTTAGGTTTGGAAAAACCTCCTTTTACGCCTGCGAGAGCTGTATCTTGCCAAAAATGTGCAAGAGCGGGCGGAAAAGACTCTGATATTGAAAACGTGGGAAGAACTCCAAGACACCATACGTTCTTCGAAATGCTCGGCAACTTTGCCTTCGGTGATTACTATAAAAAAGAAGTTATACCCTGGGCTTGGGATTTTGTTACTAACTACTTAAAGTTAGACCCTAAAAGACTTTGGATAACAATCTATGAGTCTGATGATGAAGCTTATGACATTTGGACAAAAGATGTGGGCATTGCGCCTGAAAGAGTTATAAGAAAAGGTAAAAAAGATAACTTTTGGGGACCTCCAGGGGCTACAGGCTCTTGCGGCCCTTGCACGGAAATACACTACGATTTGGGCGAACATTTAAAATGCTCCGATAACTGTTCTATCGCAACTTGCGAATGCGACAGGTGGGTTGAAATTTGGAATTTGGTATTTACAGAACTTTTCCAAGATGAGGAAGGTAATTATTCCCCGCTTGATAAGAAAAATGTTGATACGGGCATGGGATTAGAACGTATAGCCATGGTTGTACAGGGT
>CANPXC010000155.1 GCA_947585605.1 Candidatus Gastranaerophilales bacterium
CTACAGCTTAAGCGAAGAAGCAAGATTACTTGATTTAATTGAAGAAGCAAAATATACAATAGAATATAAAACAAAAGGGGCAGATTTCTATAAATTATACACAGAATCAGTTAATCATCCCGAAAATAAAGAACTTGCAGCAAAAGTAGCCGAGTTAAAAAAAGAGCTGGATGCAATACAACAGAAAATATTAACCAATAATAAGCCTGTAGCTACTGATATATTTGGATTTGATATAAACGTTATGTCAACGGAATATGCAGCAAATACTGTTCTTAAAAGTCCTCAATTGGGCGCCAGCGTAGCTATATCCCCCGCTGTCACAACAACTGCTGATATCGCAGCGGATAAAATTAAAAAATAAAGCATTATTAAAAATAAAAAATTCTAACGGTTTACCCGTAAAATATCCGCATGTCTATCATGTAAGATACAATGACAATAATTCAAACGGTGTTTATGATTTAGTGGATGATAACGGCGAAAAAGTCGGACAAGATACAAAATTATCACCTCAAGGGGATAAACCTAAATTTGTTATGGTTTTTTCTTTAAGAATGAAAGATGATACAATAAAGTAATAATTTTAAACATATTTAAATACCTCAAGACTCCTATTCTTGAGGTATTTTATAATTTTTTGACGGTAAAACTATGACTTTCTTCTATTAATTCCATAATCTCATTATCAGATAAGCTTTCATCAAGGATAACGGTTATCCAATATTTTTTATTCATGTGCCAACCGGGGTAAATATGTTCTTGTTTTAATCTTTTTTCAACATTTTCGGAACTTAGTTTAATCAATGCAATTTCAACAAGTCCTTTTTTATTTTTTTGAATTTTACTTCTATCTATATCTAAAATTGCGAGATACCACTTTTTTGTTTCGGGGTTTCTGAATACTCCTGTCCCCGGTGTCGTTTTCCATAGAAATTCAGGTACATTTCCGTATTTTTTAATAATCAAATTTGTAATTCTGTTTGATTGAGGAAATATGTAATATTTTTTTGAAAAACAATTATCTCTAATATCTTCAAGTAAATTTTCATATTCGGCTCTGACTTCGCCAACAAATTTACCTTTATTATTTTCAACCCGTAAGGGCAAAAATTCATCATTATTTTCAAGGTCATAAACAATTCCCGATATATTTCCATTTGAATTTATGCTAATAACAGCTTTGAATAAATTATCTTTAAACAATTTTTCTAACATAAATCTGTTATCAACTTTTTTAAATCCATAATCTTTTAATTTTTTAAAATCGGGTACATACCTTTTAAATATGTTTTTTTCTATTGTCATAAAATTATTATACATCAACTTTTTAAAATTAAGGCTATAATTAACTTTGAATATGGCTTATATTAAACAATACAAAAGGAGTTTGATTTTGCAAAATAAGGAGTGGAAAATAAGCAATATTGATTAAATAAAATTGTAATTTTATGTTAAAGTTAATTTATGATAATGAAATGTTTATCAATTTTTATAGGCGGAGGACTCGGGTCAATATTAAGATACCTTGTAACTTTGCTTGCTAAAAAAACTTTAATGCTTCCGATAGTTGGCACATTTTTTGTTAATATTATCGGTTGTTTCATTATAGGTTTTGTTTTTGCATTGACTGTAAATAAAATTAATAATTTCCCCCATATTTTAAGATTATTTATAACTGCAGGCTTTTTAGGCGGTTTAACAACATTTAGCACTTTAAATCTTGAAGTTTTTGAACTTATCAAAAACGGAAAAATATTCTACGGCATTTTATATTTTATATTAAGTTGCTCAATCGGTTTATTGGTAACTTATTTAGGCTATATTTTATATTCAAAGATATGATATAAAACCGACTTATTTTGTCCTACTTATTAATTTTTGCTTTCAATATCCCTCGCTTCGAGTTTAAAAACAACGGGCGAAGCCCGTCATTACAAAGAGCAAATCGCAACGCCCGGGGTTTTTATCCGATTGTTAAAATAAAATGTTATTTTATCCGTCACTATTTTAAACAACGGGTTCATTATTTGCTTTGTTTAAAATTTCTAACATAAAATGAAAGAAACACTCCAAAAGCAAAGGATAATTTGCCAGCTGTTAAAATTATAATTTAATCGGTTTTATATAAAAAACAATCTTTTGTATGGGCATTTATTACACCTATTGCCTGCAGATAAGAATATATTATTGTCGTTCCGACAAAAGTCATTCCTCTTTTTTTCAAGTCTTTTGAGATTTTATCAGATAATGGGCTTGAAGTTCTGATTTCACAGCTTTCATATATAATTTTATTATCCGAAAAAGCCCAAATATATTTATCAAAACTGCCGAATTCTTTTTGTATCAGTTTAAATATAATGCTGTTTTTTATGCTTGCTTCTATTTTTAGTTTATTTCTTATAATCCCTTGATTATTAAGTAAAGTTTTGATTTTTTCATCATCATATTTAACTACTTTTTCTATATTAAAGTTATCGTAGGCTTGGCGGAAATTTTCTCTTTTATTTAAAATACATTCCCAAGATAGCCCTGCCTGAAAACTTTCCAAAATTAATAATTCATATAAAAGTTTGTCATCGTGGCAGGGTGTTCCCCATTCTTCATCGTGATATTTAATATATATAAGGTTTTTCATATTTACCCAAAAACATCTGTTCTTGGAAGTTTGCAAATTATTTTTATTCATTGCTTAATCTGTTTAACCGTGACAATTATGCCCGTCACCGTGATGATGACAGTGATGGTGGTCGCTTCCTTCTCCGCCGCAAGAGTTTTCGCCTGATTCAAGAGTATTTGACAAATATTTTTCTAATATTTCTCTTATGGGAAGTTCCGGACAGCCCGCAACAACTTCAATACCGTTTTGAATAAAGGACATCATAGGTCTGGCTCCCATTCCTCCTGCTAAGACTTTGCTTACGCCTTGAGAAGCTATCCAGTTTGTACTGTGGCACGAAATTCCTTCATCCGGTACTTTTTCTTCAATATTTATTATTTTTTTTGCGGCGGGGTCTACTTCTGCGATTGTAAATGAATCACAATTCCCAAAATGAGCGCATAATCTGCCATTACTAGTTGGAATACAAAGTTTCATAATTTTATCTCCTTTTAATTTTTCAATATTTGTCTGTAATAAAATAG
>CANPXC010000156.1 GCA_947585605.1 Candidatus Gastranaerophilales bacterium
ACGCAGGTTAGTGAGTTTAAAAAAGGTACTACTGGACAAGTTGAATTTGCAGACTTAGAACCAAGCAGACACTATGATGTGGGAGCTATAGAAGGCATGGGAGAGGATAAACCTGAATTTGCAATTGTGTGGAATCTAAATATGAAAGACAACACAGACGAAATACTAAAAAATTCGGGGAACTTGCCCGTAAATTATCCTCTACCCTATGAAATAATAGATAACAGTAATAAAAACAATGTTTTTAATATAGTAGATAATAATGACGAAACAGTTGGTCAAGTAATGAATTTATATCAGACAGGCGATAAACCAGAATTTGTTTCTATTAGTACTTTCAGAATGAAAGACGACACACAAAAATAACAAACTTTGGCACAAGTCTGATAAAAAGCACCCTATGTTGGGGTGCTTTTTGGTTTTATAAATTTAGAATTTTTGGCATTTTTTATGAGAAAAAGTTGTTTGATTAGCGGAGCGTAACCCAGCCTGATTGCTTATTTTTACTTTTTCAGCAGGCTTTCAGGTTACTTTTTCCTGATTTATAGTTTCTTTATCATTACACATGAAACCACCTAAACTTGTAAACAAAGTAATTATACTACTTTTACCCCCCCCCCAGTGCAAATTTAAAAATTTAATATCTTTGTTACCAAACAGACTACATACAATTATAACTTTTTAGTTCACAATATTGCTATGTTAAATACAGAAGCTAAAAGAAAAATACTTGGTAATAATATTGCAAATTACAGAAAGCAGAAATTGCTCTCTCAAAATGAATTGGCTGAGTTAGCTGATGTCTCAAGAGAACATATTGCCAAAATAGAAACCGCAAGAAGAAACTTGAGTATAGATTTGTTATTTAAAATATCTTCCGTCCTCAATACTCCTGAGTACAAGTTCTTTGTTTTTAAATAATTTACAATTTTAATTAAAAAATCGCACACTCAGAAGGTATGCGATTTTAGTTGAATTAATATTAAAGCCTTTACACCTGTTTTAGGTATTTTTATACTGCTTGTTTTGTCATATTTAAGCATTTTACTACAGTGTCTACTACTGTTTGTTGTTCTTCCGGCGTGATTTCCGGGAACATCGGAAGCGACATTACAAGTTTTGTATCTTTTTCGGTTAACGGCAAATCGCCTTCTTTATAACCGAGTTCTTTGTGCAGTTTTTGCAAATGAAGCGGTACGGGGTAATAAATCATTGCACCGACTCCGTTTTCCTGAAGCAATTGATGAACTTTATCGCGGTTTTCAATTCTTATCGTATATTGATGATATACGCAGTATGAATTTTCAACTTCTTTAGGAGTTAAAATTTCGGGATATTTCGCAAACATTTCATTATATCTGTATGCGTTTTCTCTTCTTTTTGCGTTCCATTCGTTTACATAAGGCATTTTAACTCTTAATATAGCGGCTTGAATTTCATCGAGTCTTGAGTTTACGCCCAGTTCATCGTGGTAGTATCTAATAGCGCCGCCATGGTTTCTTAGTGCAATAACTCTGTTGTAAAGATTTTCATCGTTGCAGGTAATCATACCGCCGTCACCCATACCGCCAAGATTTTTTGTCGGGTAGAAGCTGAAACATCCGAAATCACCGAATGAACCTACTTTTTGTCCTTTAAATTCAGCCCCGATAGCTTGGCAGCAATCTTCAACAACCTTTAAGTTGTGACGTTTAGCTATATCCATTATTTTATCCATTTCAGCCGGCTGTCCGTAAAGATGAACAGGTATTATCGCCTATTTTATTTGCGTCAATATTGAATGTATCGGGATTAATATCAACAAACACCGGTGTTGCGCCTGCTAAACCTATAGCACTTGCCGTTGCAACAAAAGTAAATGCCGTTGTAATTACTTCATCACCTCTGCCGATATTTAATGCTCTTAACGCTAAGTGAAGCGCGTCAGTACCGGAATTCAATCCTACCGAATATTTTGTACCTACAAAATCGGCAAATTCCGTTTGGAATGCTTTATTATGCTTACCTAATATATAAGAACCCGAAGCTAAAACTTCCGTTACTGCCTTTTCTATTTCATTACCTATTTTTGCATATTGTCTTTTTGAATCTAAAATCGGAATCATACTATTCTCCTTAACTTCCTACCTTCTATAATACTAGTTTATCATAGACTAACACTGCCTTTATATAATCTTAATATTTTAAAATCTTAATTAATTATAAACTTTTTATGATTTTAAGAAAAATACCATTAAACTATAAGAAAGGGGTAATCACAACCTATATGAAAAGAGGTGTTCTTAAATGATAGATTTTAACAGATTAACGGATTACACAAAGGAAATAATATATTCTGCCCAGCAGATAATGTACAGGTACAATAATTCACAATTAGAGCCGGTGCATATTATGCTTGCAATAGCAGAAGATACGGAAGGAATTTCAAAAGATTTTTGCGAAGAATTGAAAATTAATAATGACCGCTTTAAACACCAGCTTGTGAGTGAAATATCATCACTTCCGCAGGTACAGTCAACAAATCCTAATCAGCAGTTATATTTATCACAAATGACAAATAAATTGTTTGATACTGCGCAAGAACAAGCTAATAGCCTTAAAGACTCTTTTATAAGCATAGAGCATATTTTGATTGCAATGACAGAGCTTACCGGTTCAAAAATTCAAGAAATATTAGCTTCAAACAGAGTAACAAAAGATACTGTTTTAAATGCAATGAAGAAAGTAAGAGGAAACAGAAAAGTGGATTGCAAAAACGCTGAAGATTCATATAAAGCTCTGGAAAAATATTCAACAGATTTAACAGCACTTGCGCGCAAAGGCAAATTAGACCCTGTTATCGGCAGAGATGACGAGATAAGACGTGTTATTCAGGTATTAAACAGAAAAACCAAAAATAATCCGGTTTTAATAGGCGAACCCGGTGTAGGTAAAACCGCAATAATAGAGGGCTTGGCGCAAAGAATAATAAGAGGCGACGTACCTGAAAATTTAAAAGAAACAAAATTAATTTCGCTTGATTTAGGCGCACTTATTGCGGGTGCTAAGTTCAGAGGAGAGTTTGAGGAGCGTTTAAAAGCTGTTTTAAAAGAAGTAGAGGACTCAAACG
>CANPXC010000157.1 GCA_947585605.1 Candidatus Gastranaerophilales bacterium
CGCCTATTTGAACGGCTTTAAATTTTTTGCCGTTTCTAATTCCGCCGCCTAAGTCAAATACAATTTGTCTTAAAGTTGTATTCATAGGTACTTCGATTAAGCCGGTGTTATTTACTTCACCTGTCAGGGCAAAGGTTTTTGTACCTTTTGATGTTTCAGTACCCATTGAGGCAAACCATTTAGAACCGTTTAATATAATTAGCGGAACATTCGCAAATGTTTCAACGTTATTTAATAATGTAGGCCGTTTAAACAATCCGCATTCAGCCATGTGAATGTTTTTTGGTCTCGGCATTCCTCTTTCACCTTCAATAGAGGCAATTAATGCTGATGATTCACCGCAAACAAAAGCTCCTGCACCTTCTTTAATATGTATATGGAAGCTGAAATTACTTCCCATTATGTTTTTACCCAAAAGATTTCTTTCTTCGGCAGCTTTTATAGCCATTTTTAGACGTTTAATTGCTAACGGGTATTCAGCTCTAACGTAGATGTAGCCTTCATCAGCTCCGACGGCAAAAGCTGCTATTGCCATACCTTCAAGAAGTTTATTGGGGTCATCCTCCATAACGCTTCTATCCATAAATGCACCCGGGTCGCCTTCATCACCGTTACATATAACATAAGACTTTCCGCCCTGGTGCCTAAAAACACTGCGCCATTTTTTGCCGGTAGCAAATCCGCCGCCGCCTCTGCCTCTTAAGCCTGAGTCTTCTATTTCTTTTATTACATACTCTTGGTCGTTTATTTCAAGAACTTTTGCTAATGCGCTGTATGCTCCGACGGCTATAGCCTCATCCAAACTTTCGGGGTTAATAATACCGCAGTTTTTCATTGCCGTTCTTGTCTGCTTTGCATAGAAGTTCATTTCTTCATTATTTACAATCTTTTTATTTAATGCGGGGTCAACATATAATAAACGCTCAACTACCGTGTTATTTTTTAATGATTCGTATATTTCCGCAACGTCTTCTTTTTTTACGTGAACGTAAGTTAACTTTTTGTCAGGTACAACTACAAGACAGCCCTGTTCACAAAAGCCTATACAACCTGTCGGTATAACGCTCATTTTTACGTCGTTTGTAAGAACATCAGCGTCTGCACCGAGTCTTTTAAATTCAGCTATTAAATCTAAAGCTCCGTTAGCAATACAGCCTGTTGACGCACATACCAAAATTCTTCTTCCCTGTGCTTTTATTTTCTCTTGAGCTTTTTCCTGCTCTTGTTTTATATCTATACTTAATTTTACTTTTTCCATATTACACGTTCTCTTTCAATAATGTGTCAATAACAATTTCAGCCGCGTCAGCTGTCATTTTAGGATATATTTTCCCGTTAATAACCATAGCCGGAGCCAAACTGCAAGCACCTAAGCAGCTTACCGTTTCCAATGAAAACATTCCGTTTTCCGTTGTCATTTTGCCGTCTTTCAATTGAATTTTCTTTTTTACGGCTTCTAATACCGGCATTGAACCTCTTACGTGGCATGCGGTTCCGTCGCATACCTTTATTTCGTATTTTCCTTTCGGTTCTAATGAAAATTGTGCATAAAAAGTTGCTACGCCAAATACCGTGGCGGGCGATAAACCTTCTACCTTTGAACCTATGTATGTCATTGCTTCTTCAGGCAGGTATTTATATATTTCCTGTACTTTTTGAAGCATTGCAATTAAATATGACTTTTCGCCGTCATAACTTTGGATTATCTCATCCAATTTCCCTTTATCTACTGCGGGAGCTGATGTCGTCATTCTCTATCTCCTGTTATCTGTTAGCCTCTTTATAAAATTATATCATCCACATAAAAAAATTGGTAATTTTAATTTAAAGTTATACTTTTTTACTTCATTTTGCTATATAAATATTCTTGTAAATGTTATAAAATATTTTATAAACATAGGAGATTGATTGTTCATGAAAAAAATTTTATTTCTGTTTATATGTATTTTGATATTTAATAATCAAGTGTACAGCCAAACGGTGTATGACGATAATTATGTTGAAAATCCTAATTATGTTCAGGGGAACAAATATCTTGAAAATTCTCAATATTCAAGCGCCATAAATGAATTTAAAAAAGCTGTAAGAACTAATCCTGCTGATAAATCAGCATTAATAGGACTTTCAAATGCTTATAATATGCGAGCGCAATACTACAATAATACTGTTAAGGCTACAGAAAATGCTATAACTGATTTAAAATCGGCAATATTTTTTCTGAAATATTATTATTCGGATAATACGGATACCTCGTTATCCTCCTCTATTGCTGCAATGGAGAAAAATTTATCCGTATTGGAAAGTGCTTCAAAACAATCAATCACTCCTCAGGACAGATTGAACAATGCTAAAGCGTTAAGAATTAAAGGTGAATTTGCCGCTTCTGCTTATGATTATTACAAACTTTTAAATAATTCTCAATACAAAGCACAAGCAAGCCTTGCGTTAGGTGATATTTATAAAATACTTAACCGCCCGCAAAAGGCGCTTGAAATGTATAAAACGGCTTTAACCATTGACTCAAATAATACTGACTTACATCTAAAGCTTGCAAGAGTTTATGAGGAATTGAATGATTTTTCTTCTTCGCTTAAGGAGTACAGTTATGCTTTGAATACTTCATCGGATAGCGAAGATATTTTAAGCTCGCTTGAAAGAATATGGCAGAAAAAGGTTGATGAAAATCCTAATAATGCCGAAAATCATGATAATTTGGGGGTTATTTTCCAAAAACAGAAAAGATACTGGGAAGCTATTCAAGAGTATCGTACTGCAGAAGCTTTAAATCCTTCAAATATTAATACAAAAATTAATATCGGTACTCTTTATCAGGAGCAAAAAAAGTACGATGCGGCAATTAATGTATATGACAGCATACTTAAATTACAGCCTCATAATGCAAATGTAATTATTTACAAAGCGGAGTGTATGAAGGCTCTTAACAGAAATGCCGACGCAATTGAATTATATAAAACAGCTTTAAATTTGGAACCTAAAAATGCCTCTGTTAAGGCAAATTTATTTGAACTTTTAAAAAACACTATGCCTGCTGATGAACTTATTACTTTTTTGTATAAAAATGTTCCTAATGCTCAGTTAAGT
>CANPXC010000158.1 GCA_947585605.1 Candidatus Gastranaerophilales bacterium
GCCCTCGCTCTCTACTGCCTCATTAAGAAGTTTTTGCTATACTCCGTAATGGGCTTCAATTAATCATTTATTTTAAAGTCTATAAAAAATTAAAAAAAGAAAAATTAATTAAAAAAATGAAATCTTAACCCAATATTCATTTTCCCCTGCCCTCAATGAAAGAATGTAAAAAGTTAGAAACATTTTCGGCATGCTTTTAATCTAAAAACCATGATTGCAATATAATTATATTGTAGAAATTTATAAATAGGGCTAGAAAATTGAAAACGGCAATATATCCGGGAAGTTTTGATCCTATAACGAAAGGACATCTTGATGTCTTAAAACGTGCTGCGGATATATTCGAAAAAGTTATAATAGTTGTTTCCGTTAATATGAATAAAAAAAGTTTCTTACCCTTGCAAGACCGTCTGGAACTTATAAAAAAATCTTGTCAGGATATGGAAAACGTTGAAGTCGACAGTTTTGACGGTTTAACAATTGAATATGCCAAAAAAAGGCATGCAAACGTTTTGATTAGAGGCTTAAGAGCGGTTTCTGATTTTGAATATGAAATGCAGTTGTCACAAGCAAACAGCGCTTTATGTAATGAAATCCATACCGTATTTTTAATTACGAAACCAAAATATAATTTTATTTCATCGGG
The DNA here is from genome assembly GCA_947585605.1 of Candidatus Gastranaerophilales bacterium. Taxonomy (GTDB): domain Bacteria; phylum Cyanobacteriota; class Vampirovibrionia; order Gastranaerophilales; family Gastranaerophilaceae; genus Avigastranaerophilus. The sequence continues at coordinate 647 of CANPXC010000158.1, forward strand.
TACAGTTAGGGAAATAGCTCTGATGAAGGGTGATGTATCTAAATTCGTTCCTCAACCCGTAGCAGAATATTTAGAAGAAAAATATACGAAAGGTTAAAACCATGACAGAGTTAAGAGTTAGTCATTTAATAGATGAAGCTGATGAAATGCTGGATAATAAATTCCATGTCGGAAGCTATTGTTTATTTATGAATACTGATGATATACAGGATATTTTAAGCAAAATAAGAGCTATTCTACCGGAAGAAATTAAAACCGCTGAAATGATATTAAAAAGACGTGATGACATATATCTGGAAGCTCAAAGCCGCGCTGACAGAATTATTAGCGAAGCGCAAAATACCGCAGCAAATATTTTAAGTGAATCCGAATTAATTAGAGCCGTTAGAGAAAAAGCTGCAAAAATTCAGGAACAGGTTAAAGAAAGCTGCGAAGAAATGAAAAATAAAGCGGTTGAAGAAGCTGATACCGTCAGAAGAAACGCTTACCAAGACGCTATGCAGACACGCGAAGGCGCACAAGCATACGCAGAAAAAGTATTAAATGACCTTGAACATGATATAGATGAAGTTCACAGAATTGTAAAGAACGGACAAGAATATTTGGCTCGTCAAAAAGAAAAAGAAAAAAATACTCCTATAAATGACTATAGGCAAGAAAAAGCAGCTGTACAACAATAAGTAAATTAATCAGACTCTAGTCTGCTTAATAAATATATGGAAGAACGGATGGCGGGACAACTTGTAAAAAATAATGATAGTATGCTTAAAATGCTGCCTCAAAGTATTGAGGCAGAAGAAGCTGTGCTTGGCGCAATTTTGGTTAATCCGTTGACTTTGGGGCGTATTATTGAATATTTAAAACCCGAAAGTTTTTATAAACCTGCCCATAAATTAATATTTCAATCAATGCTTGAATTATTTAAAAACAGTGAACCTATTGATATTGTTACTGTATCCGAACATTTGAGAAATAAAGATGAACTGGAAAACGCCCAAGGACGAGCTTATATTAATGAATTGGCTTTAAACGTCGTAACAACAGCTAATATTGAATATTACGCTAAAATTATAAGACAAAAGGAAATTAAACGGGAATTAATTAATGCCGGTTCCGAAATAGTTTCCATGTCGTATGAAAATGATGATACCGATAATATTTTAGATAATGCTCAAAAGATGATATTCAATATTGCCGCGCAAAAAGATACATCAGATTTGGTTCATATAGAAGATTTAGTCGCCCAAAGTTATAATGAAATAGAAAAAAGATTTAATAATAAAGGTGAATTAATCGGAGTTGATACAGGATTTTATGATTTAAATAATTTAACATCCGGTTTGCAAAAGTCTGATTTAATAATTTTGGCTGCGCGTCCTTCTATGGGAAAAACAGCATTCGCATTAAATTTGGCACAAAATGTAGCATTAAAAGACAAAAAGGCTGTTGCTATATTTTCGCTTGAAATGTCAAAACAACAGCTTGTAAAACGTATGCTGTGTTCTGAGGCTGAAGTGGATACTTCAAGAATAAAATCAGGAAATTTAAATCCTACGGATTGGACAAAATTAGTTGAAGCAATGGAAAGACTTTCCGAAGCAAAAATATATATCGATGATAAACCCGGCGTTAGTGCTACCGATATAAAAGCCAAATGCAGAAGATTGATGATGGAAGAAAAAGACTTGGCTTTGGTCGTTATTGATTACTTACAATTAATGGAAGGCGGAGGAAATCCAAACGACAGAAACCAGCAAATATCTCAAATTTCACGTTCTTTAAAAGGTTTAGCAAGAGAACTTGATGTGCCGATAATAGCACTCTCTCAGCTCTCCAGAGGTGTGGAACAAAGAAATGATAAACGTCCTATGCTGTCTGATTTGAGGGATTCCGGTGCAATAGAACAAGACGCTGATATAGTTATGTTTATTTACAGGGATGAGTACTATAATAAGGATGATGTAAATAATAAAGGCAAGGCAGAAGTAATTATTGCAAAACACAGAAACGGCCCGACTGATACCGTACATTTATTATTCCAATCAAACATAACAAAATTTAAAAATCCTATTAAAGCAACGGCAGAATTTTAGTGTTTTAATATTCATTTTTTTTATTTAATTTAATTTAACTTCACAGATTATAAGATGCTGAAACAAGTTCAGCATGACAAAGTGAAGAGAGGAATTGCAAAACAACATTAAGATGTCACCCTGAATTTATTTCAGGGTCTTACCAATGCTCGGATATGTTTACAGACCTTGCGCTGAGCTTAGAAGTTATCTATACGGAGCGTTAGGACGCAATTTTTATATTATTTCTTTTTATTAAAATTTATTTAAAAATAAATAAAAAAAAATGAAATTCGAGAGCCTGTATTTGTTTCGTTTTTATTGCTTAACGAAGCGGCAGCAGGGC
>CANPXC010000159.1 GCA_947585605.1 Candidatus Gastranaerophilales bacterium
CTTTATCTTTTAAAATTAAAAATTTATCGTTTGAAAAAATATAATGCCCCGCAATTATTGCTTTATCTCTTTTACTTATTTTAGAATCCGTGATTATCCATTTTTGCCATTTCTTAGAATCGTAAGCAAGTTCTAAAAATTCATTTTCCAAAGAAATCAGCCGGTAGCACTCCAGTAATTTTAAAAAGCTTTTTGTTTCGCATACTCCGAATTCGGGTGCTACATTCGCTGCGCTTATGTTATTTTGAGGATATTTTTTTAATATTTCGGCTCTCAGATAATCCGTATTATGTACCTTTATATAAAAGTCGTTTTTTAAACATTCATCACACAATATTTTTATTTCGGATAAAATTTTTTCGTTGTCTTGTTGGTTTAATAATCCGATATTCCTTGTCTCCATTACCTTTGTTCCGATTTGTGTTACGACAAACAAAGGTTTTTTTATATTATTTTGGTTGAAACAATTATTCACTCTGTTTAACATCTCAATAAACGCAGTCTTATTATTGATATGTATCATTTGTTCTTCTGTTCCGATTTCAAATTCAATATCGTTATTTTTTATTCTCGAATACTTTATACAAAAATCATATAATTCGATTAATCGTTCAAATATTATGTCAAATGAAATCTGTGTATATATATCAACACTTGGATCAATATGAATTATATCCATTCCGCATTCAATATCTTCCGCCAATGAATCTTTTGCTGAGTCCATAGCCTCTTTTAGGGAATATTGATTTGTTATTTCCGTATTGTTTTGCCAAGGTCCGCCATGGTCTCTTGCTATTATTATATTATTTCTTTTATCTCTTTCTTTTACGTATTTGACAAATTCTTCCGTAGACCAATTATTTACGTACCCCTTACATATTTTTTTGCTGTCAATTTGTCTTCTGCTCGCAATAAGCATTATCGGTTTATCTTCGGTATTCGCAATATCAATTGCCGCATTAACCGTGTTAATACTCATCGGCCCTATACCTAGCAGAGTATTTTTTCTGTCAATATATTCTTTTAATTTCTTTATTTTATTGTTCATATTTGTTTAATTCAAAAAATTTATTTAAAATATGGATACAAGCTTCTGCTACTGCTCTTTTTCCCCCCCCCCCTGGTGGTTACATAGTCTGCTTCTTTTATCGCATTTTCGTCAGAATCAACAGTAGCTATTGAATATCCCGCTTCTTTCATTATTTTATAATCAAATATTCCGTCAGCCATGTATATTACATCTTTTATGTTATATTTTTCTTTTATCCAGTTTAGTCTGTCTTTTGTACTGACTAAATCAATAGGAAATCCCATATCCTTAACTCTTTTTTCCGATATTTTAAAGCCTCTTTTATCCGAAGATATAAATCTTATTTCCATATAAGGTAATAACATTTTTAATGCATCATTATCATCGGGGCCGAATTTTTTCAACACTTTCCCTTCTTGAGAATAATAAAATCCTCCGTCTGTTAATACACCATCTACATCAAGTATAAATACTTTAGGCTTTATCACCTTTTTTCTCCTCTTTTTTTATTTTATTATGTTTCTTTTTCGCAGGCAATATTATTAACTTTATTGGTTTTTATTTTCTCTTATACTAAAATTATTGTTGTAAAAAATAAAATCTAAGTATTATAAACAAACGGAAAATAATATATATCCGGACAATAATATCCGAATATTAATGTTATATATAATATAAATCCCCAAATTATACAAAATGGAATAATATATGTTTTTTTTAAATATACAAACATCGGTATTAAAATAAATACCAATATAAAGCATACGTAGGGACTATATATCTTTTTTATATCAGCTTGGTATCCCTTCATTAGAGGTTTATAATATATTTTATTCAAAATCCCGATATTTTCTTCTATATCTGAATTTTTAAAATTATTTTCACGATATACGTCAAAAACAAATGATAAATTATGAAGTTCGTATCCTAAGTTAGAATTTTGACTGTAGTGTGTAATACTGCTGAACATTGCAAATAAAGTAATATATATTATAAGTCATCTTTCTGTATAGCTTATGCCTAATGAGGCATTTAATAACAAAATAGATGTAATTATGATTACTTTCCAAAACTTTAAAACAGGATTTTACTTTTGCAAAGTTTTTGTTAAAATACTGTAAAGCAAAGGGAAAAAATGAAAACAAGTTATTATACGGGAACAGTAAAAGACGAAATCAATAATAAAAATATTATAATAAAAGAAGCCATTGCCGTATATGATGATTATTATACAAACAGGTATACTTTAACGATTAATTTAGGAAATGACGGCAAAGATACATTGATTGCAATAATGTTTAATCCGTCAGAAAAGACAATAAAAAAAAGAATTTCAACAAAATCTGCTCCGATTGATTTAACAGAAAACGGGAAAAAGAAAACATTTGTAGACGGAACAATTACGAATGTAATAAGGATAGCGGACAAATGCAAATATTCCAAAATCATTATTTTAAATCTTTTTTCGATAATCACTTCAGACCCGAAAGAGATATTAAAAAATCCCCAAGATTATATAAATAATGTAAATAATGAAGAAATAAGCAAGAATTTAAAAACAAACAGCGATATATTAATAGCTTGGGGGCATGACAGTCAGCAAATAATTACTGAAACAAAAAAGAAATGGCTATCTTATGCAAAAGGAAAGCTAAAATATTTTTGTTGGAATGAAACAAGCAATACGCCTACACATCCGAGTCCGTTTAATTATAAAAAGGTAGCCGTTTTTTTAGAAAACGAAAAATGTTTAAAATTGATAAAAGAAAAAATATCAATTTAAAAAATCGGAACGACAAGATTTTGATGAGGGTGTAGGCGGCAGCCGTACAGCCTCACATCAGGCGAGCAACAACTCTTTTGACAATTTAGTTTAGAGTTGTGCGAAGCGTGAGAACTTGCGAGCAATTTAAACAATAAAAAATCGGAACGACAAGATTTGAACTTGCGACCCCTACCACCCCAAGGTAGTGCGCTACCAGGCTGCGCTACGTC
>CANPXC010000160.1 GCA_947585605.1 Candidatus Gastranaerophilales bacterium
CTATATTGCTGTAGGTATTTCAGGTGCCGCACAACATATAGCAGGGATAAAAAACAGCGGAAAAATTATTGCAATAAACAATAACCCCGACGCTGCAATATTTAAGAATGCTGATATCGGAATAGTAGGCGACTTGTTTAAAATATTACCGGAATTAATTAATGAATTGGATAGATAAAGAGGAACAAAATGAGCAGTGAAACGAATGCGAATGAAAATGTATTAAAAAGATTTTCAACAGTACAATTATTAAACTTTTGTTTGGGATTTTTCGGTTTACAATTTGCTTGGCAGATGAGGATAATTTTATCGGGACCTGTTACCGAAAATCTTGGTGCTTCACCGTTATTATTCGGACTTATATGGCTGGCAGGCCCTATTACGGGCATGGTGGTTCAACCGATAATAGGTAATTTAAGTGATAAAACGCATACGGTATTCGGGAAAAGACGTCCATACCTTTTTGCGGGAGCATTATTTGCCAGCTTGGCGTTATGGGCTTTCCCTAATTCGGCAGCGATAGCTGAAAAAGCTGCAAACATATTGCATATTCCGCTGCCGGCATTCGGCGGTTTAATAATTGCGGCAATAATGATTTGGGTTATTGACGCTTGTGTAAATGCTGCTCAAGGCCCTTATAGAGCATTAGTTCCCGATTTGGTTCCGCCGGAACAGCATTCTCTGGCAAATGCTTATCTCAGTTTTGCAATAGGTTTGGGGTCTGTTGTTGCGGCAGGTACTGCACCGTTTTTAAAATATGTTTTTCATTATCAAATGAGCATTAATGCTCAATTTATAATGGCAGCTCTTGCATTTTCACTTGCTATGCTTTGGACTTGCATTACAATTCAAGAACATAAATATCAAAAACCATCAAATAATAACGAAAATAAAGAAGAACAAAAGGAAAATGAAACATCTTTCCTTAATAAAGTTTCGGAATTTTTTAAATCTTCACCTGAAGTTAGTAAAATATGCGTACTTCAACTGTTTACATGGATTGGGATTATGAGCTTAAATATATTCTTCACTCAATATGCAACCCATACATTATACGGAGTTCCCGATTTAACAACCGCTTCGGAGGTAATAAAAAATTCTTATACAGATACAATCAATAAGGCAACAAACTTTTCTTCAATATGTTTTGCCGTACAGAACTTGATATGCTTTTTAGTTTCAATTCCGATTGGATTGATTTCAACGAAATTGGGGAATAAGAAAGTTCATTTTATATCACTCATAACGTTAACATTTGCCTTCTTGGGAATGGGATTATCAAAAAATCCGTCCTTCGTATTAATATGCATGGCGGTAGCAGGCATTGGCTGGGCAAGTATTTTGGCACTTCCTTTTGCAATGTTATCGGAATTTATTAAAAAAGGTTCAGAAGGCTCCGTAATGGGGATATTTAATATATTTATAGCGGGACCTCAAGTTCTTGTATGTACACTTTTGGCTTGGTTTATATCATTGTGTTCATATCAAATACCTGAGGGTATTAATTATCACTGGGAATACGCATTTTTTATAGGCGCGATTACTCTGATAATTTCAGCATTTATAACTAATACAATTAAAGAAAAATAGCAAAAAATTACGGATAAACTTGATAAAAATTTGTGTTTTAACTAAGATTTTAAAGTAAATTACACAAACGAAAGAAGGTAAAATATGGCAAGAAGACCGGTTATTGCAGGAAATTGGAAAATGCATAACTTACAACAGGAAGCTATTGATTTAACAAACGGAGTAATGCAGGAATTAAGAGCGGAAGATAAAGCAGCACTTCCAGAAGTCATTATAGCCCCGACATTTACAGCTCTGTACGCAGCAAATAAAGCGTTAAAAGACTGCGGCTGCGGAAAAGTAAGACTTGCCGCTCAAAATTGTTATTTTGAAGAAAAAGGCGCTTTTACCGGTGAATGTTCAGTTCAAATGTTAAAAGATACGGGCTGTGAATATATTATAATCGGCCACAGCGAAAGAAGAGAATACTTTGGTGAAACTGATGAAATGGTAAACAAAAAAGCAAAAGCAATTCTTAATAACGGACTTATACCGATAATCTGCTGCGGTGAATCATTAGAACAAAGAGAAGCAGGTGTTACTGATTATCATATAGCTTCACAAATAACAAAAGCATTAAGAGATTTAAGCGCAAGTGATGTTGCCAAATCAATAATAGCTTATGAACCTATTTGGGCAATCGGAACTGGAAAAACCTGTGACAGCATAGAAGCTAACAGAGTAATTGCCATGATTAGAAATACCGTTAAAGGATTATATGACGCAAATACGGCAGATTCTATCAGAATATTATACGGCGGCAGCGTAAAGCCCGAAACTATAAAAGAACAAATGGCTCAATCTGATATAGACGGAGCTTTAGTCGGCGGCGCAAGCTTAAAAGCTGACAGTTTTGCAAAAATAGTTAAAGGTGCTATGTAATATCCATAAATATTTATTAAAAAGCTCCCGATTTATTTGGGAGCTTTTTATATTCTAAATGTTGTTGAAAGCTTTAAACGCTGCTTTATGGTTGAATTTTTATCATATTGATTTGAAGCATTTATTTCAAATTCAAAATTGTTTAAACTTTTTTTAGGCTTGTAAGTTAATGCTAATTCATCCTGCATGGTATCTTGACTTATATTCCTTATAAATCTTGTTTTTAAGTATAAAGAATCGGATATTCTGAACTCGGGAATAAAATAAATGCTTGTGTCATAATCCGCATTGTCAGAATAACGACTCTGACCTATTTGTGCATTAAGTTTTAATCTTTTATATTGATATTCACCGAATAAACCGCCTGTAGTTTTATCATTTTTTACTCCTTCTTTAGTAAAGAAAGCACTTCCGAGCATGAAGCTCCCCGAATTTTTAGGCAGCTTAACGGGATTAGAAGCTAAAACAGCCCCTCCGGAGGCTGCATTATTAAAGGAAGAAGAAAAAGAACCTACGGCAAGATTAACATTTTC
>CANPXC010000161.1 GCA_947585605.1 Candidatus Gastranaerophilales bacterium
TAATGTATTTAACTGCTGTTCAAGTTTTGCTATTTCAAAATTATTACCTTTTGTTTGTGCAAGCACTTCTTCCGCGCAGAACTGATATTGGTTAAAATCTCCGCCAATTCCCATAAAGCCTTGGCCTGCGGCATTGCCTTCAATACATTCAATAGAATCTAAATAAGATTTTATTGCCGTTTGCATTTCTTCAGAATTTAATTGTTTTAACAATGATGTATCTATTTTTGAAGTGTCAAATCCCGTTGAATTATTCAATGCTATATTATATCGAAGATTGTGAGATCTTGCATATGTTGCCATTGCCTTTACTGCATCATCTATATTGGAATAAGAATTTGCAAATTCACTGTTAGATTCAACTAAAGGTCTTACCATACTACTAAATTCTTCATCAGTATAAATTGTTCCTTCTTTATACAATTTATCCTTAGCTAATTTTATAAAGTCTGATTTCATTTGTGCATTTAATTTCGGAGGTTTTGACGTACTCGCGCCCAAAATACTTCCGCCTGTAATTATATTTTCTTTTTCTCCGTTTTGTATTTTATTAATTAAATACTCTTGTGCTAATTCTATTTTTTTATCCATAGACAAACTCTGCCTTAATATGGCTTCATTTGCGTGTGTGGCTTCATGTTTTATTACATTTGGCAAATCAAACATACCTGCTCTGTAAGAGTCTTCATTTATCCTTATTGTATGATCTGCGCTTTGATATCCACCGCCCAGTTTTATATCATCTTTTATTATTTTAATTTCGGGACGAAGTTCTTCCGGCACTCCGTATTCATCAAAAGCTTCTTTTGCCAGTGCTTTTACTTGTACTTCAATTTCTTCCGTTGTTAATGCAGCACGTCTTTTGCCCTCAGTCGTTTCTGAAAATTTCATTTTTTCTTTTTTAATTTTCGTTACTTCTTTTTTAGTGAATAAATGTTTTATTACATCTTTTCCTCTCTGAAAAATATTTGAAGGCTTAAATTGATTTATTGCTGCTTTTAAACCTGTTTTTGAGGTAAAGAGTGATAAATTATCTTTTAGCGCATCTAAATAACTTCCGTTTTTAACTTCTGCAGCGATTGCTTCTTTTTGGGCAGAACTTAATGAATTTACCTTAAGTTCATTCATCAATTTAGCTTCTTTCGCAACTTTTGCGCTTTGTTTTAATCCTAAAACGCTCAATACAGTTCCTACAGTTCCTTGACCTACGGTGTTAAAAGATTGTTCGGCTTTATCATATTCTTTATTTTTAATATTTTTTACAACGTCTATACATCCTTTTCCCAACTGAAATAAACTGAGCGCTCCAAATCCTATTCCTAATATCGGCCCCAATACAGGAACTAATGCACTGGCTGCAGCTGTTAATCCAATTGCAGTAAGTGTTATGACAGGATGTTTTATTACTGCTGTAAGAGGGCTTAATACCCCTTTAAAGAAATTTTTTGCGGCTTCTGTTACATCAAACTTGCCGTTATTTGACTTATTGATTTTCTTTTCAAATGTGTCGCTTTTTATTTTTGTATTATTTTGAATTCTCAAATTTTGTGATTTTTTACTTGCACTTTGATAATATAACTTGTCTGTGCGTATATCGTTAATAACAGGTAACGCCAAAATAAATCTCCTTTTCCGAATTTTAAGACTGTTATTATATAAAAAAATTTGTTTGACAAAAAATTTTCATTTCATCAAACAAATATTAAGTTTTTTAAACATTATAAATTAGTATATGCCGGTTTTTATTTTAATTTTGAATACTGTTCATCATCTACAGCTTCAAGCCATACATTTTCGGTTCCCGTTCCGTCTACTTCAACTGCTATATGAGAAAACCAGCTGTTTGGTGCGCTCCCATGCCAGTGCTTAACGTTTGCAGGAATATTTATAACATCCCCTTGTTTCATTTCAATCGGGTCTTTGCCCCATTCCTGGTAGTATCCTCTACCGCCTATAGCAATTAAAATTTGTCCTCCGCCTGTTTTTGCCTTGTGAATATGCCAATTATTGCGGCAATTAGGCTCAAACGTCACGTTATACATTTTAACTTGACTGGTTGATACGGGTGAAATATAGCTTTGACCGATAAAATATTGTTTATAAGCGTCATTAGGGCTTCCAATCGGAAACATTATGGTTTTTTGATACTCATCTTTAGTTAACACTTGTGTTTTCTCCTTCTTAATTCCTGCGAATGCTAAATTTGTTGATATAAATAATACTGTAATTATAAGTAAAATTATTTTTTTCATTTTATTTTTTCTTCTTTCATTATTTCCTGTACTTTTTTTAATGCTTGAAAGCTGTCGGGGAAACCGATATAAGGCATAATTTGAATAATTGAAGCCGTTATTGTTTCAATATTGTTTCCTGCTTTTAAATTACCTTTTATGTGGCTTTTCAGGGTATCAGTATTTTTTGTTGTTGTTAAAATGGCTATTGTTAAAAGTTCTCTTGTTTTAAGGTCTAAGCCATCTCTTGTATAATAGTCACCGAAGCAGACTTCCGTTAGAAATTTTGAAACATCATTTCCCATATTATCAGGCAGGTTTTTAAAAGCTTCTTTTATCTCGTCGTCATATAGAGGATTTTGTATCTCATATCCTTTTTTAAATCTGTCGGCTTCTGTTGTTGTTGCGGTAGATTTTAACTCGGCTTCCAAACCTCTTTCTTTTATAACTTCATTAAAAACGGCTATTGCATTCAAAGTTTTGGGAAACCCGATGAAAGGCGCACACTGATATATTGCTTCACGAATTTCAATTGGGCTGTTGCCCGCATTTAGCGCCCCGTTAATATGAGCCTTTAACTGAGGAAGCGTTTGCATACAAGCGAGCGTGGTAACAGTTAAAAGTTCCCTTGTTTTAATATCAAGATTTCCCACCTCAAATACTTCACCGAAAATATATTTTTGCAAAATATCCATAAAGTCTTTATCTGCGCCTTTGTTATTTTCAAGGCTGATATTAAAAAGCGT
>CANPXC010000162.1 GCA_947585605.1 Candidatus Gastranaerophilales bacterium
GAATATTTCATATAATTATCAGAATTCTGCATTGCATAATAAAATGCATGGTTCATTGTTGCCAGAGCGCCTGCTTGAGCTGCGACTTGAGAGGATAAAACGGCAGGATTGAATGATTCCCAGGTCGTTGAAGTTCCGCCATTACCGCCATTTAGAAGTCCTGCCCTTTTAAATTCAATTTCTCCGCTTTTTTCATCATAATTAACACCGTATCTGTATATACGCGAAAGCGCTTCATGCGCATCAGCCCCTAATGCCACATGACCTTTTAATTTATCATCCGCTAAATTGAGTTCAACAGGTGCTTCATCTATGGTGTCAGATAGGACATTAAATGCATCAACGGTAATTTCTCCTTCACCCGAAACAGAATTTGCACTTAATTTATCCATTTGACCTTTTGCCAAATCCGCGTCAATTGTAGTTAAAAGGTTTCCGTCTAAGTTAAGATTGCCTAAGTTATAATTTCTTATCTTTTGGTCATAAGAAATATCAAGTCTTGCGTCATTAACAACATTAAAAGATTCTGCACCCGTAAATAAATTGACAACTCCGTCTTTATCAGGCATATTTTCTCCGACAGCAAGTGTTCCGCCTTCTAAATTAACCTTGCCTTTGTATCCCGACATATCAGCATTTATTAATACCGTTCCCCCGTACTGTTGAGGTTCTTTTTCGGGTTCAGCTTCCCACATTTGACGCCAAGAATCTTTCGCATCATAATATTTATTGATATTTAAAACACCTTTTTTATTATCATTATAGGATGTTATTTTATCATTGAGAATAATAGTGCGTCCTTCTTTGGCATTAAGATAAATAGTACCTCCGTTATCGGTAATTGCATTGGATTCTAAATTTTCTTCCGTTGCTCCTGCTCTATTGCCTTGAAAGATAACATCTTTATTTTCCGCAACTATCCCGAGTTCCGCATCTTCGGCGTTAAATATTGCACCGCCCGCCGCATTTTTACCTACAACTTTATTATTTATAAAGCTGGAATCTTTTATTAAAGTTTTTGACGCGTTTTCGTTATAAATAGCACCTCCGCCCGAAGCTTTATCTGTATGACCCGCACCTGTATCTATGGGCGAATCCTCTTCTCCCGGCCATAATTCCTCACGTGTACCATTTTCGTATATGTCATTATCAAAATCTTTAGGGGCTGCTTCTTCACTGCTTATTTTAACCGTATTATCTTCAAATGTTGCATTATCGATTTCAAAGAAAAATTTATTCCAGCCATTTTCATCTTCTCTGCTTTCCAAATACAAGGCTCCGCCTTTAGCAGTCGGACCTTCAGCTATGTTATTTATAAATAACGAATTTTGGATTGATGTATTATGGAATGCGCCAATTGCACCGCCATAACCGCCGTATGAACCTTTTGAAGTATTTTTTTCAAATACGCTGTTTATTATATCAACTGTTTCTTCATCGTAATAATTATTATCTAAGAACAAAGCACCGCCGTAGCTTTTTATAGCTTCAGAAGAGTTATCTCCGAAGTATGAGTTTTTTATTATACAGTTAATAAAACCGCCCAGTGCTGCGGCACCGCCGCCTGTAAAAATACTGACATCTTTGCCGTTAACCGAGTTGTTTAAAAAATAAGAATTTTCTATTGATAACTTGTTACTTTGATTATCATCATAACCTGTTCCATCTAAGTATAAAGCACCGCCTTGAACTTCTGTTTCATAATGCCGTTCATCGCCATCACCTTCGTTAGCGTCGGTTGATTGCGCCGAATTCTTTATAAATACGCTATTTTTTACGGTAACTCCCGACGCTTTCTCTTCTTCATCTATCCAAGGAGCTTCCCACCTTAAAGCACCGCCATTTGCTCCGCTATTGTGTTGTATTAACTTATTGTTTGTAAATACACTATTTTCTACATTAAAATTTTTACTTTCGGAATATAAAACGGAAGTATTTGCAGATGGATTAGATACGTGATGAGTGGAATTTTCACTATCAAATTCAAAATCTTTAAAGCCATCATTTGTTACGTTTAAATATTTTGTTGTTTTGTTTCCGCCTTCATCCAGAACGGTTATTTCTTTAGCCCCGTCGCTCTTTTCATCTTTTAGTTCATATTTCCCGACATTTTTAACGGTAATATCATAATAGCTGTCGTCATCATGGTCACCTTGGGTGGTTTCATTATAGAATTGAAAGCCGTGTCCCGAATGTTTATCTGTTTGCAGAGCGCTTGTAACACCGTGTCCTTGTCCGTCAATTGTTAAATCACCTTCTTGCTGAGGTGGTGCATCTTCAATATTATTAATGGTTACATCTTCCGTTAATGTAACATTACCTTTGTTTTGCCAAACATTTTCAGCATTTGATACTGTTTGTATGGTCAAGAATGCAGTGCCTAAAATTATTGCGGAAAAGAATTTCTTTTTCATAATATTCCTTATTCCTTAGTAATTTATACCAACAGTATAATATGTAAATTCTTAAAAATCAATGATAGTATAAATTTTGGCACCGGGGGGGGGGTAAACTGTTATTTAAAACGAGTTTTACTAATTTAGTTATTTTTTTAAATATGTAGAAACAATTTTGCTTAATTTTGTGTATAATAATGATTGAAAATAGAATAAAAGGTTTGTATAGTGGTGAAATTAAATTTAGTATCAGGAATGCGTTCAACGGGTAAATTGCATTTAGGGCATTATATGGGGGTTTTAACTAACTGGGTTCAGCTTCAGGAGGAATATAACTGCTTTTATTTTGTGGCAGACTGGCATGCGCTGACAACTAAGTATAACGAAACCGCAAATTTAAGGCAGGATAAACTGGATGTTGTTTTGGACTGGCTTGCCTGCGGGATTGACCCTGATAAATCGACGATATATTTTCAATCAAACGTATTGCAGATAGCGGAGCTTCA
>CANPXC010000163.1 GCA_947585605.1 Candidatus Gastranaerophilales bacterium
TAATGTTGCAATAATCCCGTATGGTCGTTCTTTATCAATAATATAAGTTAATGATTCTAACGTTAACGGTTCTATATATACTTTATCGGCTATATTTTCATCTGTCATAATGGTCGCAGGATTGGAATTTACCAATATAACCTCAATATTTTCTTCTTTTAAGGCTCTGCAAGCTTGAACTCCGGCATAATCAAATTCTGCCGCCTGTCCTATGACAATCGGCCCCGAACCTATTACCAGTACTTTTTTTATATCTTTATTAATCGGCATTTTATATCTCTTTCCTTTATATTGTAAGTATTTTACTCTGTTCTGTTTCTTTTATCCAAGAAATAATAACCTTATTAGCGTCATAAGGTCCTGCGGTTAATTCCGGATGGAATTGTACCGTTTTTATTTTATATTGTTCGCAAGTTATTCCTTCTACCGTATTATCATTTAAATTCATATAAGTAATTTTGGTATTTGAAGGCAGCGTACTTGCGTCAACCGCATAGCTGTGGTTTTGCGATGTTATAAATATTTCATTTGTTTCCGTATTTATAACCGGATGATTTCCCCCTCTGTGACCGTATTTTAACTTAAATGTTTTTGCGCCGAGGGCTAAGGATAATATTTGATGACCTAAACATATACCGAAAATTCTTATTTTTCCCAGTAATGCTTTTGCGGTTTCAATTGCCTGCAGCGCATCCTCGGGGTTTCCCGGGCCGTTTGATATTAATACCGCGTCAAAATTTCCGGATAGTATTTCATCAGCTTTAACATCCGCCGGAAACACTGTCATATCACAATTAAGAGCTTTAAAATTTTCTAAAATACTTTTTTTTATACCCATATCAATTACCGCAAGTTTTATTCCGCTGCCTGTAAAACGCTCAACTTTGTATGTAGTAACATCCATTGTTATATCTTTACTTATGCGGTAATCGCGCATTTTTGATTTTATTTCCGCAGTAATATCACCCGTTGTAATTGCACAGTTCATAGCTCCGTAATTTCTTATTATTTGTGTAAGATATCTTGTATCTATTCCCTTTAGTCCTATAATATTGTTTTGTTTTAAATAATCACCCAATGAAATGCTGCTTTTATAATGAGATTCATGTTCACACAGATTTTTCACAACAAAGCCTTTTGCATGGATTTTTCCGCTTTCAAAATCATCCTTATTTATGCCGTAATTCCCTATTTCAGGGTATGTCATAACTATTGTTTGACCGGCATAAGAAGGGTCGGTTAAAATTTCCTGATATCCGACCATTGAAGTATTGAAAACGATTTCTCCGTATGAAGTTCCGTCAGCGCCTATTGATTCACCTTCAAAAATCATACCGTTTTCCAGTATTAATCTTCCCTTGGAAAGCGCGTAAGATTTATTTTGTGTAAGTAAAGCATTTTCGATTTCTTCATATATCATTTGGATTGCTTTTACTCTGTCTTCTGCAGAAGTAACCGCCCTGCCGATAACGAGGTAGTCAGCACCTTCTTTTATTGCAACGGAAGGTGTTGCCAAACGTTTTTGGTCGTTTTTATTTGACCATTCGGGACGAATACCCGGGCATAAAACTTTAAAATCTTTACCGCAAGCTTGTTTGATTTTTTTAGCTTCCCAAACACTTGCCACTACTCCGTCAAGACCTGCTCTTTTTGCCATTATCGCCAAATGCATGGCATAATCATTAGGTTTATACGGCACTTTTAATTCATTTTGAAGGCTTTCTTCACTGATACTGGTTAAAACCGTGACACCTAATATTGTCGGAGGTTCATAGCCGCATTCTTCCGCAGCTTTCTTTGCCGCTTGGGCCGCAGTCCTCATCATTTCTTCTCCGCCTGTTGTATGCAGATTAAAGAATGAAGCCCCGTGTCTTACTATGTTTTCAGAAGCCTTAGCAACAGTATTAGGTATATCGTGCAGTTTTACGTCAAAAAAGAACTTTATATTCTGTTCCTTCATAAAGTTGAATATTTCATAGCCATTGCCCGTATACATTTGCAGTCCGACTTTAAATACGCCAACATAGTCTTTTAATTCCGTTATGAGTGCCTTTGCCTGTTCGAGTGTATCCACATCCAGTGCAAGTACTATTTTTTCTTTTATTTCCGGTCTGATTTGCATTTTTTTTATCCTATATTATATATTTTATCCTTAATTATTGTCATTTTCCCTTTTCCTTTTAATTTATATCCGTCAAAAGGCGAAATTCTGCATTTTGATTTAAACTTAGAAGCATTCACTACCCATTCTTCATTTAAATCAATTACGGTAATATTTGCTTGTTTCCCGACTTCAACGCTGCCTTGATTTTCAAGATTTAAAATCTCGGACGGCGCACTTGTAAGCTTTTTTACAGCTTCAATCAGCGTTAATTTACCGTTGTGAACGAGATTTGTTAATGTTAATCCGAGTGCGGTTTCAAATCCGGCAATTCCCATAGGTGCCGTTTGTATCGGAGATTGTTTTTCCTGTATAGTATGCGGAGCGTGGTCTGTAGCAATTACATCTATTGTTCCGTCTTGAAGCCCTTCAATTACAGCATTCAAATCTTCTTTTGTTCTAAGCGGAGGATTGACTTTATATTTTGCGTCATAATTTACTATATCATCTTCCGTCAAGCTGAAATAATGCGGTGCAGTTTCGGCTGTTACGCGCAAACCTTCTTTTTTTGCCTGTCTTATTAACTCAATTGAACGTTTTGTTGAAATATGCGCGAAATGATATCTGCCGTTTACGCTTCTGATAACTTCCAGTTCTCTGGCTACAGCCAATGACTCCGTTATTGAGGGAATTCCTTTTAATCCCAATCTTGTTGATATTTTACCTTCATTAATTACAC
>CANPXC010000164.1 GCA_947585605.1 Candidatus Gastranaerophilales bacterium
AATAAAAATTTAACCGAAATTTTAGATTTTCACTACAATTTTGAAGCAATACACCCGTTTCAAGACGGCAACGGCAGAGTAGGCCGATTAATAATGTTTAAAGAATGTCTTAAAAATAATATTGTGCCTTTCATAATTGATGATGAAATAAAATTATTTTATTATCGGGGTCTAAAGGAATGGCGGAACGAAAAAGGTTATTTGACTGACACTTGCTTAACAGCACAAGATAAATTTAAATCGTATTTAGACTATTTTAAAATAGATTATCAAAAATAAATTACGATGAAATTTGCTTTTATATATTAAAAATGTTACGCTTATTCTGAAGCGAGAGGTTAATATGAAAGAAAAAGGTATTGTTTATATTTTAACCAACCCTTTATACAAGGATAATATTGTCAAAATCGGGTCTACAACTGATATAAAAACCAGATTAAAAAATTTAAGCAGAGGAACTGGAGTTCCGGGTGCCTTTGAATGTTATGTCGCTTATGAAGTAGAAAATTATAAAAAAGTTGAAGAACTTTTACATAAAATATACAAAGGTGTTGAAAGAAATACCGATAAAATGCACAAAAAGAAAGAATTTTTTAATATTGCGACTAATTTAGTCGATGAAATTTTATCAATGATTGTTTTGGAGCTTATGAAAGGCAGAAAAATTCCTGTAAACAATTCTGATATATATACAAAAGAACAAAAGAAACAATTACATAAAAAAGAGGAAAGAAAACAAATTTCTGAGAAGTTTAAATTTGATAAATATAAAATATTACCCGGTTCCGAGTTAGTTTTTATAAAAAACAAAAAAATAAAATGCAAAGTAGGAGAAAACAATAAAGTAATTTACGATAAAAAAGAATATAGTCTTAGCGGCTTAACTATAAAATTAATGCAAGAACTTCAATATTCTGGTACTCACTATAATGGTTATGCCTATTGGACTTATAATGGTATTCTTTTAACAAATTTGAGCAAATAGAAATAAACTATCCTCCGCCTAAAGCAAAACCTTGATAGAGGTAAGGGGTAGGTGAAACAAGAAGATAACAAAAATTTAACATATGCGTTTGAAATTTGAAAAAAACGGGCATTATATTATTACGTTGATTTGTGCCTAAAATTAATTTGAATATAATTATAAATTTTATATAAAACTAAGAATATTTAAAATGCTGCATAAAAATTGCGGTGTAAATATTTTTGCCCCTAAAAAAGCGGTTAAAATCAAATTTTAACCACAATACAGTTACGACGCCCCAAAGACGCCAATATTTTGTTGCAAAAAACAGAAAGGACTTTTATTATGGAACAAAATAAAATTTTAAATGAAACACTGGAGCAAGTTGTTTTAACTCCTAACCCGAGAAGAATTGAAATACACAGTGCCAGACCTGCAAGAGCATACGGGCTTTTTGACTCTGAAACGGGTACGCAGGTCACGGGTTTTAAAAAAGGCACAGAAGGTAAAGTTGAATTTGCCGGCTTAAACCCAAGCAAGCACTATGACGTTGGCGCTATTGAAGGCATGGGAGATGAAAAACCTCAATTTAAAATAATTTGGACAGCACCTATGCGTGATGAAACAGACGAAATACTAAAAAATTCGGGGAACTTGCCTGTAGTATTTACTTGCACTTATCACATAATAGATAACGGCAATAACAATGTATTTGATATGGTAGATACTAAAGGCAAAAAAGTTGGGAAAGTTATGAAATTATCCCCAACAGGAGATAAACCAAGATTTGTATATGTTCATACATTTACAATGAAAGACGACACTCAAAAATAACAACTTTTGCACAAGTCTGATAAAAAGCACCCCTAAAAGGTGCTTTTTTATTTTCGTTAATTTACAATTTTACCCCTCCCCGAAAGCAAGCTTAATGATTACCCCCCCCCTTTTTTTTATTTATTAGCCTGCAGGGATAAAATAAATTGCTTTAAACTTTTTCTGATTGAATCTGCCGTTTCCATCTGAAATTTTTCTTCTTGCAGTAGCATATATTCTTCGGGATAAGTAAGATAAGCGACTTCTACTAAAGTTGAAACGGGGTCTGTTGCTCTATCAAGCACCAGGCTTTTGTAGTTTAGCCCGTCATCTTTCAATTTTAAATCGTTTACAAGGTTATTTTTTATAGTGAGTGCTATATTTTTAGCATTGTAATTATAATAATATGTACCCGTACCGTGTTTAATATAAGGGTCTTCGCCTTGAGGAAGCGAATTATTGTGTATGCTGATTGAAATCAGAGCATCATTTTGCTTTGCTAAATCCACTCTTTTATTTAAATCAACAAAAACATCACTATTTCTTGAATAAGAAACAACAGCTCCTTCTTCGTTTTGCAGTAAATCAATTAATTTAAGAGCTATGGCAAGATTAAATTTCTTTTCGGGAATTTTTGTAGGCCCCATTGCTCCCGTATCTTTCCCGCCATGACCTGCGTCTATGAATATTCTTAAACCTTCAAGCGGTTTATCTGGATTTTTAATAACAGGCATTTTTGCTGTTTTAAAAACAAAATCACCGTTTGAATAAACACCGTCATAACCCAAAATAGTATCTTGGGAGTTATAAGTATATTCAAGATTGCGTTTTTCTGCTTCAGGCCCTCCATATACACCGTATAAAGTCAATTTTAGCGTTTTGTCGTTTTGTTTGATAGTGTATAAAACAGGATATGATATTGCAAATTTAGTGTAATCATAAAGATTGTCATAAGATTTCTCAGGTGCGGAAATTACAATAGGCGTTCTGCTGTCAGTTGAAGTAGGGGTAGAAATGAGG
>CANPXC010000165.1 GCA_947585605.1 Candidatus Gastranaerophilales bacterium
AATAAATCGGGGCGTTTTTGTTTTGTAATTAAAAATTGCTGTAATCTTCGCCACTCTTTTATTTTTTCATGGTTGCCTGACAGAAGTATTTTAGGAACTTCCAATCCTTCAAATTGTACGGGTCTGGTGTAATGCGGATGTTCAAGCAACCCGTCATAATGAGAATCATACTCTGCAGAGTCTTCGTCACCCAATGCACCTTTTAAAAGTCTTGTAACACTATCCACAATACATAACGCCGGGAACTCTCCGCCTGTTAGAACAAAATCCCCGATTGAAACTTCTTTGGCATTAGTAAGTTTTATAATTCTTTCATCAAAACCTTCATAATGACCGCAAATTATGATTAATTGTTCCTTTTGAGCAAAATCCTTTGCCATTTGCTGATTAAAAGTTTCTCCCTGCGGAGTCATAATTATTGTTTGGGAATTATTTAATTTTTGAACATTCAAATATGCGTCATAATAGGGCTGGCAGGCCAACAGCATGCCTGCGCCTCCGCCGTAGGGGGTATCATCCACTTTTCTGTGTTTATCTTTTGTATAATCTCTTGGATTTACTACGTTAAGATTTATAATTTCATTTTGCAGCGCTCTTTTTATAATGCTGAAACTGAGCGCGTTTTCAATTGTTTCCGGAAATAAAGATAAAATATCAAATCTCAACTTATAAGACCTTCTATATTATTAACAACAATTTTTTTCCCTTTAATGTCAACAACGGGAACAAGCGCCTTAACAAAAGGAACCAGATGTTCCTTCCCGTTTGCATCTTTGACTGATAATAAGTTACTTGCAAGATTTTCGCCTATGGCAGTTACCGTTCCGATACAGCTTCCGTCCTCATCGTATACATCCATACCGATTAAGTCACTGATTAAATATTCATCCGAATCCAGATTTTCTTCTACAATTTCTTTTGATAAATAAACATCACAGCCTTTATATTCTTCTATTTCATTAACAGTATTGAATTCTTTAAACTTTATTATTGCAAACTGTTTATGAAATCTGACCGAAGAA
The DNA here is from genome assembly GCA_947585605.1 of Candidatus Gastranaerophilales bacterium. Lineage (GTDB taxonomy): Bacteria > Cyanobacteriota > Vampirovibrionia > Gastranaerophilales > Gastranaerophilaceae > Avigastranaerophilus. The sequence continues at coordinate 1,023 of CANPXC010000165.1, forward strand.
ACATTGACTTCAATATAATTATCATTTTTTTTTATAAAAACTTTGTTTAATTTTTCAAGCTGTTTTTCTCTGCCCTTGGAAAAACCAACTTTTGCTTCACCTTTTATGCCATGGAAATTAAGTATTTTAGCAATAGAAATCAGATTATCATGCATAGTTAATTCGACTTTTTATATTCTTCCGGAGCGTCTTCTCTTTCTTGATTCCAACGGTCTAAACCCATTTGTTTTCTGATAAGTCCGATACCTACATGAACTCTCCATTCATCCATTCTTAATTGCGCCGCAATAATCTTATGACAACCGATAGGCGGCAAAGGTAAAAGCGGTTCATATAAATTTTTTATGGCGAACAACTGATCCGGAGATACAGCTAACTTCCTTTTGGGAAAAGGTAATTTAGGAAGCATTAATTTTTGTCTGACAAGATTTATTCCGAAAAATACTTTTCTCGGTTCCAAACCGATTGCCTGGCCTATAATTTCATGGATATCCGGATTTGGAAGCGGAAGTGCTTTTTTGTAAAGAATTTCAATTTGTTCTATTTGCTCTTTATTAACAAGAAGCTGTTTTTGTCTTTGCGGTTTCGGTTTTCCGGCATTTGGTCTTTTATTAAATCCGCCCTGCCTGTTATTAAAGCCGCTGCGAGGTCTTTGGCCGTTATCGTTCCTAAATTTATTATACGGTCTGTTTGCTCCTTGATGATTTCTGTTATCTCTTTGACGGTCGTTATTATATCTGTTGTTATAGTTTCTGTTATATTGAGGTCTGTCAGATGTTCTTTCACCCCGTTCAAAGCTGCGGTCGTTTCTTTCATAATTTTTGTATCTGCGTTCTTCTTTTTGCTCATCTGAACCAAAAGAATATGAATTTCCTCCTGAAGTTTGAGATTGAGAAGACACATTAGCTGCTTCTTGTGATAACCCTTCCGTATATTTTTTATCTGAATACAAACAATTCGGACAAATTACCCTTTTCGGATTTTTTGTTTCAAATTCGGCGCCGCACTTAATACACTTATTTACATACATTTAATATGCCCCTTTTTCTTAAAAGAACTTAATCTCTCCCTTATAGGAATTAGCTGTCAATTTAAAATTTCAATGTTGATTAGATTTACTTCTACCTGTTTAATATAAAAATTTCAAAATACATTATAATTTTAAACAAAAAAACAAAACATGACAAGTAATTTTTTTAAAAAATTTAACAAATAAAAATCTAATTCTTCATTTTAGAACTTAATTGACCGCATGCGGCATCTATATCACTGCCCCGTTCCAGCCTTACAGTAACCTTTTTGCCTGCCGCTTCCAATATATATTTAAATTTTAATACCGCTTCTTTTGAAGGTTTCTTAAAATCACTTTTTTCATTTTCATTATAAACAATCAGATTTACATTACTTTTTAATTTTGCAGTTGATAAAGCCAGCTGTTTTGCACAATCAATCGTATCATTTACGCCTTTAATCAGTACATATTCAATTGTTACCCTTCTGCCTGTCTTTTCCGTATAGATTTTTAAAGTTTTTATAAGGTCATCATATTTATACTTGTTTGCAACGGGCATGATTGTTCTTCTTAATTCCTGATTCGGAGCATGCAAAGATACTGCCAATGTTGATTGAAAATCCATATCGGCAAGTTTTTCAATTGCGGGAATTATACCGCAGGTTGAAACGGTTATTCTTCTTGCGCCTATTTGAAAATTTTCTCTGAATATTTTAACGGATGAGAGCATATTTTC
>CANPXC010000166.1 GCA_947585605.1 Candidatus Gastranaerophilales bacterium
CCTTTCACCCGCAGGAAAAATTATTGGTAATAGATTCAATGCTGGGACAGCAAGCGGTCAGCGTAGCGGAAAATTTCAATACACAGCTGGATATAACGGGAATAGTACTCACAAAATTAGATGGTGACTCACGAGGCGGAGCTGCCTTAAGCGTAGTCCAATCATCAGGCAAGCCAATCAAACTCACGGGAACAGGCGAAAAACTTGATGCTTTAAATGATTTCCATCCTTCAAGAATGGCTGACAGAATTCTCGGAATGGGAGATATAGTTTCACTCGTTGAAAAAGCACAAGAAGTTTTTGATGAAAAACAAGCTAAAGAATTTGAAAAGAAAATGGAAAAAGCCGAATTTTCATTTAATGATTTTCTAAAAATGCAAAAACAAATGAAAATGTTCGGTTCAATGGATAATATTCTGGGAATGCTTCCAATTCCTGGGCTTAACAAGGATACAAAAGAATCTATAGCAAATGAAGGCGAAAAACAAATGAAAAGAATAGAATCTTTTATATCCAGTATGACACCCGCAGAAAGAGCAAATCCTTCATTAATTAACACTTCAAGGAAACGCAGAATATCAGCAGGAAGCGGAATTCCTATACATGAGGTTAATCAAATCATTTCTCAATTTGACCAAATGCGTCAAATGATGAAAGGATTTTCAGATATAAAACAAAAAATAAAAAAGGGAAAATTAAAAATTCCGAAAAATTTCGGGAATAAATTTCCTTTTTAAAAGAGGTAAGACGGAAATATGTTAAAGAAAGCAATGATAATGGCAGCAGGAGTCGGTTCCAGATTGGAGCCTTTATCAAGCATTGTTCCAAAACCGCTTGTACCGCTGGCAAACGTTCCTGCCATGGATATATTAATAAAACATTTATCCTCTTTCGGAATTAAAGATATTATTGCAAATACATTTTATAAAGCTGAAGACATTATTGAACATTACAACCAAAATAATTTGGGAATGAACATCAGATTTATACAAGAAAAGACTTTGTCCGGTACAGCCGGCGGAGTTAAAAAATGCCAATTTTTCTTTGATAAAGATGAAGATTTCATTGTTATGTCAGGCGACGGATTAACTGATATTGATATAAAAGCGGCATACGAAGCCCATGTTAAATCAAATGCAATTGCTACAGTTATATTAAAAGAAATCGACTACAGCGAAGTTAATAAATACGGCATTGTTGTTCCGAATAAAAACGGATTGGTTCAAAGTTTTCAAGAAAAACCTTCACTTATTGAAGCCAAATCAAATTTAGCAAATACCGGGATTTATATATTTAAATATGATATTTTCAATTATATTCCGGAAAATACATTTTACGACTTTGCAAAGAATGTTTTTCCCTCATTAATTAACAAAAATATCAAAATAAACACTTATATAATGGAAGGTTATTGGTCGGATATCGGCTCATTAAGCAGTTATCATCAATCAAATATTGATTTATTAAAACATACATTAAAAAATTACAAACCCGAAATAATCACAACAAAAGAAGGCGGAATATATACAATCGGTAAAATAAACAATTGCGAAAATAATTTTTTAATTGAAGGTGCTTGTATTATTGGCAATAATTGTGAAATAGGCAGGAATACAAGAATAATAAATTCAATAATATGGGATAATGTAAAAATATCAGATAACTTGATAATAGAAAATTCAATAATATTATCAAACACAATAATTGAGAAGCCGGTAAGATACCAAATTGTAAAAGAGAATGAATTAAAAGAACATACAGCGGTAATGGCATAGAAAGAGAGCGGAAATGATTATAATAATGGAGCCGTCAGCCACAAGTGAACAAATACAAACAGTGGTAAAGGCGTTAGAGAATAAAGGATTTAAGACGGTATTAAATCATGGGGATGTAATGACCGTTATAGCGGCGATAGGAGATAAAAGGCTTATCGAACCTCATTCTTTCCAATCTTATGAAGGAGTAAGGAGTGTAAAATTAATACAAGAGCCATATAAACTTGCTTCACGCGAAGGTAAACAAGAAGATACGGTTATTGAATTTTCAAACGGAGTAAGAATAGGCGGACTTGAAAAGCCCGTATTAATAGCCGGCCCGTGCTGTGTGGAAAAGGATTTAGACGGACTTTTAAGAGTTGCTGATGCCGCAAGAGAAATGGGATGTCATTTTTTAAGAGGCGGAGCTTTTAAACCAAGAACATCACCTTATGATTTTCAGGGATTAGAAGAAAAAGCACTTGAATATTTAGCTATAGCTCGTGAAAAGACCGGACTTTTAATCGTAACAGAGCTGATGGATACTTTAGATTTAGATTTAATATGCCAATATGCAGATGTTATCCAAATCGGTGCAAGGAATATGCAAAACTTTAAATTGCTAAAAGCAGTTGGAAAATGCAATAAACCCGTAATACTAAAAAGAGGTGCAGCTGCTACCATCAGAGAATTTTTATTGGCGGCAGAACACATTATGTACAACGGCAACGATAAAGTTATACTCTGTGAACGCGGTATAAAAGGTGTTGATAACAGTTCTACACGAAATACGCTTGATATAACTGCAATTCCGGTTATTAAAAAGTTTTCACATCTGCCTATAATTGTAGACCCCAGCCACGGTACCGGCAGACGATATTTAATAGAGCCTATGGC
>CANPXC010000167.1 GCA_947585605.1 Candidatus Gastranaerophilales bacterium
CGTTGAAGGTAAACGTGATTTGTTAAGAGGATTAAAAGAAAACGTTATTATCGGTCGTTTAATCCCTGCAGGTACAGGTTTCTATCATTTAACACATGCTTCGGAAGAAAAAGACAGAGAAGCTCAGAGAAGAGCTGCCGAAAAGAATAATGCAAGAAAACCATCTGCAATATTAGAAGAAATCGAAGGAATGTTCGGTACACCCGAATTAACCGACTATACTATTGAATAACCCAATAGTTTCATAAAAAATAACAGTAACTTTTAGAAATATAAGTTACTGTTTTTTTTTGGGAGAAACTATGAAAAAAATATTATTAACGTTTACGATAGGAATTTTATTTTCTATGTATTGTATGGCAGATGATATACGGGATGTAGAAAACTTTTTTAATGAATATGTTAGTGCTGCAAACAGTTACAGCAGTGATTATTTTAAATATTACAGCAATAATGCAAAAATAGTTAGGGTGGTGGAAAAGCCGGACGGTACTTTTGAAGCTGTTAATATTCCGCTTGAAAGATATAAAAGCGAAGCAAAAAAATCGACAAAATTAATGAAACTGCGTAAATACAAAAATAAGTATTTAAATATAAAAATAACTCGTCAAGGCAAAGATTACAAAGTTGCGGCAATGAGAATGCCTTCAACAAGTGATTATAAGGTGCCTGCACATTTTATAATAGGGAAGGATAATAACGGAGAATGGAAAATCAAGGAAGAATCAATGAATACAAAAGTCCAAAGATTTTTAGATAAAGATTAAAGTATTTCGTTGTTATCATTTAATTGAACAATAGACGGTTTAAAGTTTTTTGCTTCATCAGGTGTCATTTGAGCGTAAGAGCAAATAATTATTTTATCGCCGACTTGAGCTTTTCTTGCGGCAGCACCGTTAAGGCAAAAATCTTTATTTCCTTTTTTTCCCGCAATAATATATGTTTGAAAGCGTTCACCGTTATTGATATTTAAAATATCAACCTTTTGACCTTCAGACATATTTGCTTTTTCCATAATAGCTTCGTCAATAGTAATTGAACCGACATAATTCAAATTAGCGTCAGTAACGGTAGCTCTGTGAATTTTTGCATATAAGAATTCTAATAACATAACAACATTATTTTATCAAAAACAAAAATTTATTATCAATTTAATTTTTTTAAATAATTTTTTATTTCCTGAATTTGTTTAGGCTTAATATACTTAAACTGTCCTTTTTTCAATCCGGTTAAATCAACAGGTCCCATAGAAATACGTTTAAGAGATATTACGCTATGCCCCAGTATATCAAGCATTTTTCTGATTTGCCTGTTTAATCCCTGATACAAAACCATTTCAAGAACTGTATTTTTACCTTCAAAATCAACAATTCCGGCAAAAGCATAAGCGATTTGCCCCTTTTCAATTTCTATACCTTTTTCCATTAAAGCTAAGTCATTAAGATTAAGTTTTCCTTGAGCGCAAACTCTGTACACTTTTGGAACTTTCACGGATGGGTGAGCGAAATCATTAATAAAATCACCGTCATTTGTAAGAATTAAAAGTCCTGTTGAGTCTTTATCCAGTCTGCCGACAGGTTTTAGGTGCTTAACCTCATCAGGAAGAATATCATAAATTGTTTTCCTGTCCTTTTCATCATCCATTGTAGTAATATAACCTGCAGGTTTATAATAGCGAATATAAGTCAGTTCTTGCGGTTTAATTAATTTATTATCGATAAATACTTTATCTTTATTGCAAATAAGGAAGCCGAGTTCATTAACAACAACGCCGTTAACTTTAACTTTTCCCTCTGCAATTAACTCGTCAGCCTTGCGTCTTGAACAATATCCGGTTGAAGCTATGTATTTATTTAATCTTACTTTTTGATTTTTCATAAGCAAATTATATCATAATAAAAACTTAACGAAGTGAAACAATTTTGTAACAGTAAGGTTTTAAGTACATATTTATAGTAAAATTTAATTGTTATGTTCGATAATTTATCAGATAAACTGCAGGAAATAATAAAAAAAGCTTCCGGGAACGCAAAATTAACCGAAGAAAACATGCAAGATGCGCTAAGGGAAGTACGGCGCGCGCTATTGGAAGCTGATGTAAGTTTAAAAGTAGTCAAAATTTTTATGACTAACTTAAAAGAAAAAGCGCTCGGTGAAGATGTTATAAACGGAGTCAATCCTTCACAGCAGCTTGTAAAAATTGTGCATGATGAACTTGTAAATATATTAGGGAATGAAAATTCGCCTTTAAATTTAAGCGGTCATCCTTCTTTAATTATGATGTTAGGGCTTCAAGGTTCTGGGAAAACAACATCTGCCGCAAAATTGGCGATAAAATTAAAGAAGGAAGGGAAAAATCCGTTATTGGTTGCTGCGGATGTATACCGTCCCGCCGCAATAACTCAATTAAAAACACTTGGCGAACAAACGCAAACAAAAGTATTTACAATAGATAATTGCAACGATGTACAAAAAATAGTATCCGAGTCAACAAATTACGCTAAGGAAAACGGATATAACGTTATAATCATTGACACTGCAGGCCGATTGCAAATAGATGATACAATGATGGCAGAATT
>CANPXC010000168.1 GCA_947585605.1 Candidatus Gastranaerophilales bacterium
AACTGTATGGATGAGGGCAAATATGAAACTGCATTAGAATTTTACAATCAAGCGATTAAATTAAAACCTGATGTTTTAAGCTATTATCACGGGAAAGCCATAGCGCTGAAATATTTATCCGAATTTGAAAAATCAAAAGAACTTCTTGAGTACGTGCATAAAAATGACCCTAATTCCATAAGAACCACTATTGCCCTTGGAATGACATATTTAGCAGAGGGAAAATTTACGCAGGGTATGGAATTATATTTAAACAGAAGTAATGAAACAAAGTTTACGGAAATATTTAAAGAAAAGATATGGAGCAAGGAAACTGATTTAAAAGATAAAAATATACTTTTATATTCCGATTGCGGACTAGGCGACAGCATTATGTTTTCAAGATACATTCCTTATTTGGCAAAAATTGCCGCGAATATTGAATTTAAAACAGATAAAGAAATTGCGCTCATAATGAAAAATTCATTTAAACAGGTAAATGTAACTTGTAAAACCGATAATTCAATGCCTTATGATGTTGTAATGCCAATCATGAACATCGCATATGCACTAAACATGGATTTTTCATCAATACCTTATAGTGAAGGTTATTTAAAAAACGACGAAGAATTAATTAATAAATACAAAAATCTGGATATATTTAAGACAGACAATAAAAAAATAGGAATATTTTATCAGGGAAATAAAAGAATTTTAAAAAACAGGTCGCTGCCATACAGATATATTGAAAAGCTTTTTGATATAAATAATTGCAATTTTTACTCTTTTCAGATCAGTAATTACGAGGAAGAAAGCAATAAAGTTATCAGCCTAAAAAGCTTAATAAATGATTATTCAGATACTGCCGCACTCTTAAAATGTATTGATGTCCTTATAACAATTGATACATCAATAGCCCACATGGCAGGAGCATTGGGCGTTAAAACCTTTTTAATATTACCTAACGTGCCTGAATGGAGATGGTTTAGTGACGCTATTACAACTCCTTGGTATAAAAGTTTTAAAATATTTAAGCAGGATAAGCCGTTTGACTATGAATGTGTAATGAATAAAATTAAAGATGAGATTTGCGCATTATGAATTTAAAAGACAGACTTATTGTTAAAACAGAAAAAATGATAAACAACGGAAATGCGATTGCACGTTTTGAAAATTTCCCCGTTTTTATTGAAGGTGCTTGTCCTGATGAAACTTTGGAAATCGAAATTACCAAAGTTAATAAATCCTATGCGGAAGGAAAAATTCTTAATATTGTTGAACCGTCAAAATGCAGAATAACACCAAAATGTCCGCTTCATAATGTATGCGGAAGCTGCAGCTGGCAATACATTGAATACGGTGAACAATTAAAACAGAAGGAAAATATAGTAAAAGAAACCATTAAAAATATAACGGGCAAAGACTATTCAATAAATACAATTGCACCTTCTCCGATTACCGAAGAATACAGATGCAAGGTTCAGCTTCCCGTGGCGCAAACAAAAGTTTCAAAACGAATACTCGCGGGCTATTATAAAAAAAATTCCCATGAGTTAATTAATATAAAATATTGTTTTATGCATTCAAAAGAAATAAATGAGGTAACAGCATTTATCAGAGAAAAGGCAGCTGAATTAAATATTTCGGGATACAATGAAAAAACATTAACGGGATTGCTGCGGCATATAATATACAGAAAATCTTCATACAGCGGTGAAGTGCTTATTGTTTTTGTTATAAATTCAGACACAATTCCGCCTGAGCTGACAAAGCTTTCAAAAATGATTACAGAGCAATTTGCGTTTGTAAAAAGTATATCTGCAAATTTTAATACAAAAAAAACAAATGTAATAACGGGAAGCAGAACCGAAAACATAACAGGAGAAGGCTGTATTTATGAAGTTCTTGATGAAAAGAAGTACAAAATAAGTGCGGGCAGCTTTTTTCAGGTAAATCCCTTGTGTGCTAAGGAAATTTTTAATATAGTTAAAGAACTGATAAAATCTAAAATAAAAGCTCCGTCAGTGTTAGACGCATACTCGGGTGTATCCAGCTTTGGTATTTGGCTGAGCGAAATTGCTTCAAAAGTTGTTTGTATAGAAGAAGTCAAAAGTGCTTCAGAGGACGCAAAAGAAAATGTTAAAATAAATTCTGCTCAAAATGTTGAAATTATAAACGGCGACGCGGCTGTTGAATTTAATAAACTTATAAAACAACGGATAAAGTTTGATGTATCAGTTATTGACCCGCCGAGGAAGGGCTGCAGCAAAGAGGCAATTGATTATTTAACTCATTTAACCGATAAATACATTATATACGTCAGCTGTAATGTTTCCACCCTCGCCAGAGATATGAATATTTTAAGTTCTTACGGTTGGGAAGCCGATTTTATTAAGCCTATAGATATGTTTCCGAATACCTCTCACGTTGAAACTATTGTAATGTTTAATCTAGTGTCGCAACCTTCCGCTTGCTCATCGCAACCGTAAAGTTGCTCACCTTTTATAAACGCCACTCCAAAATTTCGCTCAGTTACACATACAGGCTCAATCATCCTCACTCCGTTGCGGTGTTTCGCTTTGT
>CANPXC010000169.1 GCA_947585605.1 Candidatus Gastranaerophilales bacterium
TCAAGGACAGATAGATATTTTTAATTATTCGAGAAAACCCGGCAGTGATAATAACAAGCTTATTGAAGAGCATAAACTTGCAATAAAACTCAGACAAGATTTTAATGAGCAAATTACAAAAGGAGCATTTATCGTACTTAAATCGGATAATGACTCTATTTTTGCTTTTCAAAGAAAATATAATAATAAATCCGTTGTAGTAATTATTAACAGAAATTTAGTAAATAGTGAAAATGTTAAAATAAAAGTTAACGATTTGAAAAAAAATGCTAAAATAACTTTCATAAAAGATACAGAAAATAAAAATATCCTGAAAACCAATGTCAACTTACAATTAAGGGCAGGAGAGATTTTTATTTTTACTGTCGAATAACAAAAAAAATAAAATTTTTTATTAAAACTATTGCCAAAACTTGAAATATAAGTATAATAATTCTTGTAATACAAGAGGAGGTTCTCATGAACAAAGAAGAATTAGTAAAAGAAGTTGCTAAAAAAGCAAAAGTTTCACAAAAAGCTGCAGCAGATGTTTTAAGTGCTACTATTGATACAGTACAAAAAACAGTTGCTAAAGGTAAGAAAGTTACTTTAGTAGGCTTTGGTACTTTTGAAGCTCGCAAAAGAAAAGCTAGAACAGGCCGCAACCCTCAAACAGGCGCTGCTATTAAAATCGCTGCTAAAACAGTTCCTGCTTTCTCAGCCGGTAAAAAATTCAAAGATGCTGTAAAATAGTTTACGGTTTTCATAAAAGAAGGTGCTTGATTTCTCAAGCGCCTTTTTTTATTGCCTTTTTTAATTAAACAACAGCTGTGTTAAAACCGGCATGCGATTTTTAAACTCCGAATTAATTTAAAGCATGCTTACAATTCGGGCATGTTGAAGCTGTTACTTTTACTTTTGTATTGCAATACGGACATACTTTATAAACTTCACCCATCGCAGGTTTATAATTTATTTCATTTTCTTTCTGCTTATCAGCAAAAAGTTTGTATATCATATTCGCATAATATGCGACTATCAGAATTATTGAAACTCCGACTATTAACCACCAAAGTTCTTTTACAATAAATATAATTAAAACAAAAATTATAAGCGGAATTAAACAGCCTGAAAGTTCTACTCTATACATTCTTTACCTCCTTCGGTTTTGTTATCGACGGAGGCTGTATATATAACGGTTTGACTTTTGCCCAATTATAATCATCATTATGATTTTTTAATTTTTCAAATACTATTTCCGATAAATATTTGCCTAAGTTATTATCATCATCCTCGTAACATGTTGAATTAATGTTGTTTTCCGCCAAAAAGGTCTGTATTGATTTATCAGAAACAATAAAATCATTTTTATCAACATAATTTTTTATTTCATCTTTATCAATTAATTGAGGAGAATATATTTCTTTGTCATGGTTATATTTTGCGAAATAAATTTTATTTTTTCTGGCGTCAAGCATTACTGCAGTGGGCTTTTCACTTTTATTAAATTTGGAAAGTATTTTTAGTGAAGGAACGGGACATATTTTAATATTATACTGCTGGGCTAATACTCTTGCTATAGTAATGCCTGCTCTTATCCCCGTAAAACTTCCGGGGCCTATATTTACACCTATTGCGCCCAAGTCTTTTATGCCGTAATTATTCTTTTTAAGAACATCCCTCAATTTTGGAATTAAATATGCACTATGATAGTTTGTTTGAGTACTTTCTATAACTTCAGAGGAAATTATTTCATTGTCATTTCTCAATACTATATATGATTTATTAAAACAAGTATCAAAAACTAAAATTAACATTTTTCAAGCCTTTTTAATATTTCATCGCTTTTTGTTCCGTAAGATGAAAAAGAAAATTCTCTTTTATTTTCATCAATATAATTAATATTTAATTCTATTCTGTCAAAGGGGAGAGAATTTTGTGAAAACTGCGCCCACTCAACAAAAGTAAGAATTTTACCCTCCGAATACTCTTCAAGTTCATTAATTATTGTTTTTATTCCTTCATTTTCAAGCCTGTATAAATCAAAATGATAAACGGGAATAATACCGCTTTTATATTCATTAAGTATAACAAAACTGGGGCTTGTAACTTTTTCCGTAACATTTAAATATTTACAAACAAATTTTGTAAATGCGGTTTTGCCCGCGCCGACATCACCTATCATGCAAACAAAAGCGCCGGTTTCACAAACAGCGGAAGCAAACTTTGAAGCTAAACTTTCTGTTTCGGCAATGTTGTTACACATAAATTTTAAAGACATCAGAATATATCTCCGACACCAAATGAGAATGCACCGCGTTTGTTGCCGCTTCCGACATTTGTAAACGGAATACCGTAATCAATTGATAACGGCCCTACACCGGGAATAAATAATTTAACACCAACACCGCCTGCAATACCGTATTCGGGTCTGTTATACAATTTGTTTGTTATACTGCCGTTAAACAATTGACCTGCATCCACAAACATAGAAAATTTTATATTATCAAGAAATGTCGCTTTATCAATTCTATCCAAGAAGAAGAATGGTGTTGTTAACTCGGCACTACCCATCATAAAT
>CANPXC010000170.1 GCA_947585605.1 Candidatus Gastranaerophilales bacterium
CTTGTCTGAGAGCCTTCCGTTAAATCAATTTTTTCCGCATTGTTTTTAAACTGTTCAACAAGCCATGCAACAAATTTTACCGGTTTATCTTTAGGCCCGTAAAAATGATCAAGTTTTAAATTTATTGCCTTTATTTTATCCGAATAAAAATCAAGCCACTGTGCAAACTGCCACTTTGTCAAAGCATAAGTGCTTATATTATTAACCAATATTGTGCTTGTATTAATAAATGCTTTTACATCATACTTAATGGCTAAAGATAATATTTCTAACGGAAATTCAACATTAGCCTGTATCATTTTACTTAAGTTTTCATTATTTCTGCCATACAAAGTAGCGGTATGAACTATATAATCAATTTTATTATTTTTAAAAACATCTTCTAAATTATCAGTATCAAGGTAGATACTATTGCAAATACCCCCCCCCGCAGCAATTTTGAGGGTTTCATTATGATTTAAACAAACAGCTAAAACCTTATATCCGTCATTAAGAAAAGCATTTAGCAAATATCCGCCAAGGTAGCCCGTGGCGCCTGTAAGTAAAATTGTATTATTTTTATTCATCTTTAACTCCGGTAATCATTTCAATAATTTCATCAACATTATCTTTTGTCAATTCCGTGTATAATTTTAAACCGGCATGCTGAATGCTTTCATTTGTTAATTTTGAATAATCTAATTTTAAAAGTTTTTCCTTAATCTCGTCATCAAATCTGTATTTTATTACTTTTGCAGGGTTTCCGCCGACTATTGCATAAGGCGGAACATCTTTCGTTACAACCGCGCCCGCGCCTATAATCGCCCCTTGACCAACGGTTACTCCCGATAGAATTAATGCATTTTCACATATCCAAACATCGTCTTTTATTATTATGTTTCCTTTTGATTTCGCTTCATTCTCAAATCCAAAATAATAAACCATAAACGGATATGATGAAAGGCATTTATATTGATGTTCCATAGATACAATAAATTTTACTCCGTTGGCTATTGAACAATAATTGCCTATAATAAGTTTATAATTTCCATCACCGGCAAATTTTGCGTCAATTTCTCCGTATGTGCCGTTTCCGACTTCTATTTTGTCTGAATGATTGTATTCCTTTAAATATGTGAAATTATGAGCGTTTTTTCTTCTCCATAATTCTCTTCTTTTTTTTAATTTATTTCTTTTTGTGCGAATGTTTATAAAATTAAATATCTTTACATTTCTGTAATCTTCATCTTTTTTAAAGGTTATGATGAATCTTAAAAACAGTTTAAATAAGTGTTCTATATAGCAAGCGTAGTAATAAGGCTTAAATTTATAATATTTAAACAAATATTTGAAATATCCGCCTTTTTCAAGGGTGTATAAATGGTCATAATCGAAATGAGACGGGCATATATGTTTAATTAACACATCTTTAATAGCTATGTTGTAATTTTTTTCGGATAAAATTCCTTCTTTTATCAATGTTTTCAAAATAATTATGAAATTTTCTCCGCATACCTTGCACATATTGTAGCCCCCTTTATTTCTGACATCAGGGACTTTCATTAAATATCCTTCGACTAATGAAATTGAATTTTCACGTTCTGCAGCCATTCTTGCTGCAACGTCAATTTGATGCAGCTGCAAAGACCAAAATCTTTCAGGCTCCTTTAACTTTAAAAAATTCTCAGTCTTGACACATAACCCGCCAATCCAGCCTAAATAATATGATACACTGCCAAAAAAATCATCAAACGACTTAAAATCGGTAACTTTGAGGTTTTCATCCGTTAAAAAATTGTTTCTGAAGAAAATAACGTTTTTATCCGATTTTTCAAGCAAATCAATTGTTTTTTCTACCCCCCCCCTTCATAATATAGATAATCGTTGTTTAATTTCGCATATTTCCCTTTTGCAAGTTTTAATACTTCGGTAAAATTTTTATCCCGTATATTTTCTTTTTGTCTTACGTATCGAATTTTATCGGGGAATTTTTTTAAAAAATACATACATACATCACGGGTATTGTCTTCAGAAGCGTTGTCAGAGATAATAATTTCGATTTTATTCGTGTTCAAAAAAAGTTCTTCAGTGGTAAATTTGCATAAGGTAGTATATAAATACATCCCTCTGTTTCTTGTTGGAATACACACGGAAAGAATAGGTGTATCGGACATTTTACCTCCTTTGTTACAACGCGCCCGCGCAGCGTAATTTCGCTTGAAAAATCAATCTTACTCGTTATTTTAATTTATCATTAGTATATTATAATTTCAACTCTTTTTTCTGGGGCTTTATATAGCAATACAGAAACAAATACAGGCTCTCGAATTTCATTTTTTTATTTATTTTTAAATGAATTTTTAATAAAAAGAAATAATATAAAAATTGCGTCCTAACGCTCCGTATAGATAACTTCTAAGCTCAGCACAAGCCCCGTAACTCAGGCTGACGCCTTCAAACAAACGGGGCTTTTGTTGTTTCTTCGCTAAGAAGTTTAACTATACTCCGCAATGGACTTTAATTTTTATATTATTTCTTCTTCTTATATTTTTTTTAA
>CANPXC010000171.1 GCA_947585605.1 Candidatus Gastranaerophilales bacterium
TGCGATGAGCGAAATTGCGGACGGACGAAGTCCGGTAAGCGAGGTCGAAAGCGACGACAAGGCGAAAGCCGAAGGAGTGGCGAGACCAAGCAAGAGCAATTTCAAGATTGCAAACGGAATGTTGCGACACTAGATTATTTGTTATGTTTTTTAAATTATCGGGTACTCTATATATAAGTATAATTGCAAGTTTTAAAAAAAAATGTTACAATCTAAATCGAAAGTGAATGGAGGACTAAAATGTCAAAAGAAGACAGCTCAATCAGTTTTGGTGTAGGAATGTTGCTCGGAGTTGTCGGCGGAGTTATTACTGCTATTTTGTATGCACCTAAATCCGGCGAAGAAACAAGAGCTGAAGTTGAAAATGTAATTACGGATTTAGCACAAAAATATACACCCGAGATTAAAGAAGCTAAAAGACAAGCCCTGACATCCATTGATGTTATGCGCTATCGTCTTGAACAGCAATACAATAAAATTAATGAAACAATAAAAGCTAAACAAATTGCAAAAGCCAAACAAAAAGAATCTAATGATTATGAAGTAAACTAGGAGAATATTATGACCCCGGTTCTTGAATGTATTTTAGCTGTACTTTTTATCGTCATAATTGTTGTACTTGTCATACTTACAATTAACATTGTAAGATTTTTAAAAGAAACAACCCAAACAATGGCAAGTATAAGAGAATTGACCGATTTAACGCGCAGCGAATTAAAGCCGGCTTTTAAATCCATAAATGATGTTTTATCAACGGTAAATAACGTATCAATTGCCACAAACAAACAATTTGATACTCTGAAGAAAATCTTAACAACCTTGTTAGGTGCTTCTTGTGTAGTATTTAGCAATGCAAAAAACAAATGCGGATTTTTCAGCGGCTTAATTAGCGGATTTAACTTATTTAGAAAAAAAAGGAGATAAAAATATGTCTGTAGGAAGATTTATAGCCGGTTTTGCTATCGGCAGCATTGTAGGCGGTTTAATAGGTGTTTTACTTGCTCCCCAATCCGGCGAAGAAACTCGTGAAAAGCTTGTGGATAAATCAAAGGAAATATGCGAAAAAGCTCACGATACGGTTTCCGAAATTCAAAATAAAGCTGACGGGATTGTAAGTGATATGCAAACAAAAGGTGATGAATTAATTTCAAAACTTCAAGACATCATCAATAAACAAAAACACACCGAAGAAGCTTAACCCAATAAATTTTTAAAAAGGCCCGATTATACATCGGGCTTTTTTATTTGCATTTATTTTTCGTTCATCAGATAATATTTTTGTTATTACAAACAAAGAAAAGAGGATTTAAAATATGACTGAAACAATGTTATCGGAAGTTACGCTCAAACTTGATACATCCATTCTTGAAAAATATGCTCAAAATGCAAAAGAAGCAGTTCTATCAATTGAAAAAAGAGCAGGACAAAAAGGACAATTTTTAAATTGGATTAATGTTTTACCTCAAAATCAATTAAATACTATCGACAATTTATACGATATGGCTCAAAAAGCTAAGGATAACAAATATACCGACTTGGCTATTCTCGGTATAGGCGGCTCAAGACATACAACCGAATCTCTTATAAAAATGATCGGAAAAGAAGCTAATGTTCATTTTTACTCCTCCGTAGACTCTGAAAGCTTCAGAAGATTTATTAACAAATTAGATTTAGCTAAAACACAATTCTTGGTAGTATCTAAGTCAGGCGGAACAATTGAAACTACAGTAGCATACGAAAATGCTAAAAAAGTTATGCAAGAATACCTTGAACGCAACGACGTTTCAGACAGATTTATTGCAATGACCGATGTTTCTTCCGAAAAAAGCAATCTCAGAAAAGCTGTAAACGCAGGTGATATAAAACTTTCAGGCTGTGTTCATGATGATGTCGGCGGCAGATTTTCTATCTTTGATGACGCTACTATCTTTACTCTTGCATTTGTCGGAGTCTCGAAAGATGACGTTATCGCAATGCTTCAAGCTTCATTAAAAGCTCAAAAAGAATTTTTAAATCCCGATGTTAATAAAAATATTGCATTGCAGCAAGCAATTTTTAACGTCAATTCAAAACTTAACGGAAAACAAAAACATTTTGTTGAATACTTTGGTGACGCTTTTTACGGCACAACATTATGGGAAAAACAATTAAAAAATGAATCCTTGAAAGCAAGAATTTCCACCGATACAAATGTAGGCCCCGGTTACTTGCACTATAATGCCGAAGCTGACTTGGACAGCGCAAATAAAGACTCCTTCTTTACTTTCGTTTATGTTACTCCGCAAGAAAAAGTAACCAAAGCCGTTTTAACGGGAGTTATTAATGCATACTCCAATATGCACCCGGTAAGCGTTGTAGAATTAAAAGATTATTCTTTGACAACTTTAGCAAAATTTATTGAATTTAAACATTTTGAAACTTTATATACAGGCAATATCTTAAGACAAGTAGAAGGAGATATTACACCCGAGGATATTGCACTTCCCGAAGTTTTACAGCCGAATGTTGAAATTTACAAAAAAGAAGTCAGAAAAGCAATGGCAGAATAAAAATTTATAAAAACAACAAAAAAAGAGGAAACATATTGTTTCCTCTTTTTATATATTTTAATTATTATTAACTGATACCGTTGAATTTTGGTGTAGCTCTGTCTAATCCCGAACCTTCCGCTTCTTCTACGGCTTCT
>CANPXC010000172.1 GCA_947585605.1 Candidatus Gastranaerophilales bacterium
CAAAGGTATCATCTGCGAAAGATGCGGTGTTGAAGTTACCGATTCAAAAGTAAGACGCCACAGAATGGGCCATATTAAACTTGCTGCGCCCGTAAGCCATATTTGGTTCTTAAAAGGAATTCCGAGCTATTTGGGCTTACTTTTGGATATGACATTAAAAGACCTTGAACAGGTAATATATTTCAACAATTACGTTGTAATAGACCCTGCAGATAGTGAATTTAAGAAGTATCAATTACTTTCGGAAGAAGAATACGATGATTTTATAAGAGAAAATGAAGAATCTCAATTAAAAGTCGGAATTGGAGCCGAAGCTATCAAAGAACTTCTCGGCGAAATTTCACTTCAGGAAATGGCAGAATCAATAAGAAATGAATTATCCGGACTTTCAAGCTCGGTACAAAGAAGATCTAAATTAATAAAAAGACTAAGATTGGTAGAATCATTAATAGAAAGCCAAACAGAACCTACATGGATGATAATGGATGTACTTCCCGTTACACCTCCTGATTTAAGGCCGATGGTTCAATTAGACGGCGGAAGATTTGCCACATCAGACTTAAACGATTTATACAGACGTGTAATCAACAGAAATAATCGTTTATTAAGACTGTTAGAAATGGGCGCACCGGAAATCATTGTAAGAAATGAAAAACGTATGTTGCAAGAAGCTGTTGACTCATTAATAGATAACGGCAGACGAGGCAGAACAGTTGTAGGCCCAAGCAACAGACCGTTGAAGTCATTAAGCAACATTATAGAAGGTAAACAAGGTCGTTTCAGACAGAACTTGTTAGGTAAACGTGTTGACTATTCAGGCCGTTCCGTTATCGTTGTAGGGCCGAAATTAAAGTTAAATCAATGCGGATTGCCGAAAGAAATGGCAATAGAATTGTTCAAACCTTTTGTTGTAAACAAATTAATAGAAAGAGGATTTGTACAGAATATAAAATCCGCTAAAAAGAAAATAGAACGTTCCGAAGCTGTAGTATGGGATATCTTAGAAGAAGTAATTGAAGGACATCCGGTATTATTAAACCGTGCGCCAACACTTCACAGACTGGGTATTCAAGCATTTGAACCCGTACTTGTAGAAGGACGTGCAATACAATTACATCCGCTTGTATGTACAGCATTCAATGCAGACTTCGACGGTGACCAAATGGCAGTTCACGTACCTTTATCAATAGAAGCGCAATCAGAAGCAAGAATGTTAATGCTTGCAACAAACAATATCTTAGCACCTGCAACGGGTAAACCGATAATTGCCGCTTCACAAGATATGGTACTTGGAATGTATTACTTAACTCTTATGAATAATGATGAAAATACAGAGCTTAAATACTTCTATAGTTTTGAAGACGCAATATCAGCGCACGAAACAGGAGTAATAAAACTTCATGACAGAATAGTAGTTAGAGATGAACACGGTGAAAGACTGGAAACAACAGTAGGAAGAATAATCTTCAATGAAACGGTAAGAAATGCAATCTTTGCATCGTAGTTAAAAGTAAGGGTGAAAATAAATGGATACATTACTACATAAAAATACAAAAACATTCGATTTCATTAATGAACAAGTTAATAAGAAATCAATAAATAAATTATTAGCACAAGTATATCTTGAATTTGGCGGTGCAAAGACAGCAACACTTGCGGATAACTTAAAGAATTTAGGTTATCACTACGCAACAAAATCAGGTACAACAATATCAATTGCAGATTTGTCAGTACCTGCCGACAAAAAAGAACTTTTAAATGAAGCTGAAAAAGAGATTGAAAAATCAACTCACAGATATTTAAAAGGTGATATAACCGAAGTAGAAAGATATACAAAAGTTATTGACACTTGGAGTGAAACGACATCAAAACTAACGGAAAAAGTTGTTGAAAATTTTGACAGATTAAATCCGGTATATATGATGGCATTCTCCGGAGCAAGAGGTAACTTATCACAAGTATCACAATTAGTAGGTATGAGAGGATTGATGGCAGACGCACAAGGTCAAATCATTGACTTACCTATTAAATCAAACTTTAAAGAAGGTTTATCAGTTACCGAATATATTATTTCATCATACGGGGCAAGAAAAGGGCTTGTAGATACAGCGTTAAAGACAGCTGACTCAGGTTACTTAACAAGAAGACTTGTTGACGTTGCACAAGATGTAATAATCCGCGACCACGACTGCGGAACAAAACGCGGTATTATGATGACTGATATTTCAGACGGTGAAAAAATTGTAGCGCCTCTAACCGAAAGATTATTAGGCAGAACAATAGCCGAAGATATAAAAGATAAAGACGGGAACGTAATAATTCCGGCTAATACAACCATAAACAGAGATGATATAAGAAAGATAAAACCGTTAGATTTACACCAATTAAAAGTACGTTCACCTCTAACTTGCGAGCTTGAATACGGTATATGCCAAAAATGCTACGGCTGGGCAATGACGACACAAAAATTAGTTGATGTTGGTGAAGCTATAGGTATTATCGCAGCGCAATCAATCGGAGAACCAGGAACACAATTGACAATGAGAACTTTCCACACCGGCGGTGTATTCAAAGGCGCAGGTGCTATGAAAGAAATCATTTCCGATGTAGACGGTACGGTATCATCAAAAATATTTACAAGAGATTTAAGAACCCGTCACGGTGATAATGTTGCTATAACGGTTCAAGAATCTGATATGGAAATAAAATCCGGAACAAAGACTAAAAAATATCATATACCATCAGGTGCAATTTTATATGTTCACCAAGGTGATGAAATTAAAAAGGCGACAAAATCGCAGTATACGAACCTGTATCAGGCGGTGACGGAAGCCGTTTAACAGAAAAAGCAACAAAAGATATTACATCCGATTTATCAGGTGAAATATTATTTGAAGACTTTGTAGCAGACGAAAAGAAAGACCGTCAAGGTAATATTTCAAGAACTGCAAGTAAAAACGGTATAGTATGGGTGCTTGGCGGTGATGTATACAACCTTCCCGGCGGTTCAACAATATTAGTTGAAGACGGAAAATCAGTAAAAGAAGGCGAAAAACTTGCTGAAATTCATATAATTTCAGAACACGGCGGAGAAGTCAGACTTGGTGATAATTTAGTAGTTGAAGACGTTAAATACGACGGTAAAAAAATAAAGAAAATCGTACAAGGTAAAGAACTTACTATTGTAATAGCTTCTATTACAGCTTCAAATGCAGAATTTGAACAAACCAAGAAAGAACAAATATGGACCGTAAAGAAAACAGGTGAAAAATATATCGTAAAAGCACCTATTGATACAGTTGTTGAAAGCGGTATGATTATAGCTGAACTTATGGATGAAGAATATACGGTTCCCTCAAGCGGTGAAATCAGATATAACGGTATTGAAGTTGATGAAAATCAAATCATTACAAAACCGGGTGAAGTAATCTTTATACCTGATGAAATACACCAAGTAAATAAAGATTCATCATTAAAAATGGTAGAATCCGGTACATTTGTAACTGCGGGTACGGAAGTTGTAAAAGACTTGTACGCACATATTGACGGTATTGTTGAAATAAAAGAATTTAACGATATGATTCATGAAGTAGTAATTCGTCCCGGAGAAATATACAACTTAAGCAACATCGGCGAATTAAAAGTTGATGAAGGCGAAGTTGTAAAAGCGGGAACAGAAATCGCTTCGAAAATTAAAGTTAAAGAAGATTCTATTGTTACAATATTAGATAATGAAAAAGACACACTTGAAATTGATGATTTAGATGAAGATTTAGGTGTAGCGGCATTAGATGAGAAGTCAATATCAAATCAACCGATACAAATACTGGTAAGACCCGTTCAAAGATTTAATATAGATACAAAAGATGTATCAATTAAATTTAATTCAACAGATGAAGCAATAGATTTAGTACCGGTAACTCAATTACAATACAAAGACGGTGCAAGAGTCAGAAATCTTGACGGAAGTGTTCTTACAAGAACAAGTTTGGTACTTCAAATGCAAGGATACTTAAGTCATCTAAAAGGATTGGTAGAACTTGATGACAATAACAATTTAAAAATTGTTGTACTTGAAACGTTAATTGTAAGAAGAGAAGCAGAAGGACAATCAAAGACATCCGCTTCTATGCAAACGGAATTATTGGTAAAAGACGGTGAAATTATTGAACCAAAAACTCCTGTTGCAAAAACACAAGTTCTTGCCATAAGTGACGCGGTTGCAAGTATAAAAGAAAACAACCAAGATGTAAGAAGACTTTTATTGGTATCAGATAACAGTGAAGTAAAGGTCAACTTAAAATCAAAACCTGTCGTTAAAAAAGGTGATTTAGTAAAAATGGATGCCGTAATTTCAGAAGGCGGAGAAACTTCAGAATTATCAGGTTTAGTAATAAGCACGGATAAAAATTCTATTACATTAAGAATAGGACGTCCATACTTAATAAGTCCCGGGACAATGCTTCAAGTTGCAAACGGTTCGCTTGTTAACCGCGGAGATATGATTGCAACATTAGTATTTGAAAGACAAAAAACAGGTGACATCGTACAAGGTTTACCGCGTGTAGAAGAACTTTTGGAAGCAAGAAAACCGAAAGACTCAGCAGTAGTTGCAGAATATGCAGGTAAAGCTGAAATTGAAATAGAAGATGATATACCGCGTTTATATTTAAACGGCGACTTAGGAAGACAGGAAGTTAAATATTCAATTGATTCCAATATCATAGTTGCCAACGGGCAGGATATAAAAGTAGGTCAAGCGCTTACAGGCGGGCCGTTAAATCCGCATGATGTCATCAGATTAAACGGTGTAGAAGCAGCTCAACAATACTTGGTAGACGAAGTACAAAGAGTATATCGTTCACAAGGTGTTGAAATTGCTGATAAACACGTAGAAGTAATCGTAAGACAAATGACAAAGAAAGTTAAAATTCTTGAATCAGGCGATACAAAACTTCTGCCGGGTGAGTTCTTAGAGTTAAAAGAAGTAGAACAAGAAAATGCGGCAGTTAAAGAAGCCGGCGGAGTTGAAGCTACATACGAAGCGGTATTATTAGGTATTACAAAAGCAAGTTTAAATACCGAAAGCTTTATATCTGCAGCTTCCTTCCAAGAAACAACAAG